>JBPCNM010000489.1:0-6804 GCA_051001255.1 Solirubrobacteraceae bacterium | reverse complement strand
CCGGAGCGCCCGGCGCTGACGACCGACGACACCGCCGCGGGGACCGACCATACGCCGGCACTGCCGGCCGACGACACCGCCTCGCGGACCGACCACACCGCGGTGGCGGCCGACGACGCCGCGTCGCCGGCCGACGAGACGGCGCCCGCGTCGAGGCGCGAGACCGATACGGCCCGGAGCGAGCCCGACCAGCCGAGCGCCGACGCGTCGCGCAAGCCGTACGCCGACCTGCCCAAGGGGCGCCAGGACGACCACACGCCGCCCGGGCTGTCCGCCGGCGACCCGCTGGCGAGCAGGGAGTCGCGCTCGTGAGCGCCGTCGAGACGCCGCCCGAGCAGCCGACAGATCGGCAGTGCCCGCGTTGCGGCGCGGCGATGGCCGAGCAGCAGGAATGGTGCCTGCACTGCGGGGCCGCGGTCGGGACACGGGTCGTCGCGGCGCCCGGCTGGCGGGCGCCGATCGCGATCGCCGGCGTGATCCTCACGCTCGCGGCGATCGCCGTCGCCGTGGCGATCGTTCAGCTCGCCGACGACACCGATCGCGTCGCCCAGACGCCCGCGGCCGTCAACGCGTCGCCCACTCCACCGCCCGTCGCGACGCCGGCGCCGGCGCTGACGCCCGATCCGGCTGCCACCACCACCCCCGATTCCACCCTGCCCGAGGCCAGCGGCCAGGAGACGCCCACCCCCGGCCCGACTTCCACGCCGGAGCCCACCACCACGCCGGACGCCGGCGGCACCAGCGGCTCCGGTGGCGACGCCGAGTGGCCCGCCGAAGAGTCCGGCTGGACCGTGGTGCTCGCGTCCGACACGTCGGAGTCCGAGGCCCGCGACAAGGCGAAGAGGTTCGCGGCCGACGGCATCTCGGGCGTCGGCGTCCTGGACTCCGACGACTTCTCGTCGCTCAGGGGCGGCTACTGGGTCGTGTTCGCCGGGCGGTACGACGGCCAGTCCAAGGCGAGCGATGCGCTGGACGGCGTCGACGCCAGGGACGCCTACATCCGTCGCATCGTCCCCGACTGAACCCGGATCCACCGATCACCCGGAGGGCTGGGGACGAAGGTTGCCCGAGGGTGGTTGGCTCCGGCTAGGCGCCCATCTCCACGACCGCGCCCAACCTGGTCGGCCGACCGACGGCTAAGCCGACCACCAGCGGCCCAGGCGCTCGTTCGCCTCCACCGCCAGCGGGTGCACCTCCAACTCCGTGGGACCGGGCGGCTCCACCGCGCCGAGCACCGGCACGAGCGCGGCCATCGAGGCGGCCAGCGCCTCCACCGCGTAGCCGCCCTCGAGCACGAGCCCCAGCGGCGCGTCCACCTCCGCGCACGCCCGGCGCAGCGATCCGGTCATCCCGGCGAACCCGGCCTCGGTCAGCCGGCAGCCGGCGAGCGGGTCGGCGCGGTGGGCGTCGAAGCCGGCCGACACGAGCACGAGCTGCGGCCCCCAGCCCCGGATCAGCGGCGCCACGACGTGCTCCACCAGCGAGCCGTGCACCGCGTCGCCCGACCCGGCCGGCACCGGCAGGTTGACGGTGAACCCCTCCCCGGCGCCGGAGCCCACGTCGTGTGCCGGGCCGGTCCCGGGATACAGCGGCCATTCGTGGATCGAGCAGCAAAGGACCGAGGGATCGGCATGGAAGATGGCGTCGGTCCCGTTGCCGTGGTGCACGTCCCAGTCGAGCACCAGCACGCGCTCGACGCCGAACGTCGCCCGCGCGTGCGCCGCCGCGACGGCCACGTTGTTGAAGAAGCAGAAGCCCATCGCGCGCGCCGCCTCTGCGTGATGGCCCGGCGGTCGCAGCGCGGACACGCCGCACGCCGTCCGGGCGCCGAGCAGCGCGTCGACGAGCGCGACGGCGCCGCCCGCCGCGCGCAGTGCCGCCTCGTAGGTCCCCGCCACCGCGGAGGTGTCGAGGTCGATCGCCCCGCCCCCGCGCGCCGAGAGCGCCTCGATCGTGTCCACGTGCGCGGCGGCGTGCACGAGCGAGAGCTGCGCGCGCGTCGCCCGCGGCGCCTCCACCCGCTCCCACCCGAACCAGTCGTGGCGGTCCATCTCGGCCTCGAGCGCGACGATCCGCGCGGGCCGCTCGGGGTGGCCCGGGATGTCATGGGCGAGCCCGGCGTCGTGGCGGAACCAGGGCGGCCTGTGCTTGCCGACGAAGCCGGCCGAGTGGGGCACGGCCGGTACCGTACCGGCCGTGCAGGAGCCGCCGAGCGATCTCGTCGTGGTCGGCGCGGGAGCGGCCGGGCTCTTCGCCTCCCTCACCGCCGCGCGCCAGGGCGCCCGCGTGACGCTCGTCTCCGCGCGACCGCTCGCCGAGACCGCCTCCTACTGGGCTCAGGGCGGCCTGGCGGCCGCACTCGCGGAGGACGACTCGCCCGCGCTGCACCTGCGCGACACGCTGACCGCCGGCCGCGGCCTCGTCCGGCGCCCGGCCGCCGCAGTCCTGTGCGAGGAGGCGCCCGCGCGCTTCGCCGACCTCGAGGCGCTCGGCGTCCGCTTCGACGCCGACCGGCACGGCGACCTGGCGCTCGGACTGGAGGGCGGGCACGGCGTCCGCCGCGTCGTCCACGCCGGCGGCAGCGCGACCGGTCGCCGGATCCTGCGCCAGCTCTCCGCCGACGTCGTGGAGCAGGAGCGGATCGAGGTGCTGGACGGCCGGCGCGTGCGCGCGCTGCTCGGCGACGGGCGCGTCCACGGCGTGGCCTGCGACGACGGCCGCGTCGTCTGCGCCCGCGCGGTGATCCTCGCCTCGGGCGGCGCCGCGGCGCTGTGGTCTCGCACCACCAACCCGCCCGGCTCCTACGGCTCCGGCCTGCTGCTCGCCCGCGCCGCAGGCGCGGAGCTCGCCGACCTGGAGTTCGTCCAGTTCCACCCCACCGCCGTCGTCGGCATCCCCGGACGCGAGGGCTTCCTCGTCTCCGAGGCCGTGCGGGGAGAGGGCGCCACGCTGCACGACGCCGCCGGCGAGCGCTTCGTCGACGAGCTGCAGCCGCGCGACGCGGTGGCCCGGGCGATCCACCGGCTGCTGGCGCAGACCGGCGAGGCGTCCGTGTTCCTCGACATGACCGCGATCGACCCCGCCCGCTTCCCGAACGTCGTCGCGGCGCTGCGCGAGGCCGGCCACGATCCCGCCACCCGGCGCGTCCCGGTCTCCCCCGCGAGCCACTACGCGATGGGCGGGATCACGAGCGACCTGCACGGCCGCAGCACCGTGCCGGCCCTCTACGCGGTCGGCGAGTGCGCGTGCACCGGCCTGCACGGCGCCAACCGGCTGGCGTCCAACTCGCTGTCGGAGTGCTTCGTGTTCGGGCACCGCGCCGCGCTCGCCGCGCTGGACGAGCCCGCACCCGGCGGCACCGCCGCCGCCCCGCCCGATGCCGATCTCACCCCAGCGCCGTCGAGGGAGACGCGCGAGGCGATGTGGCGCGATGCGGGCCTCGAACGCTCGGCCGGCGGCCTGCGCCGGCTGCACGAGGACCCGCACCCGCTCGCGCGGCTGGTGGCGGCCTCGGCGCTCGCCCGGGAGGAGAGCCGGGGGGCGCACGCTCGGGCGGACTTCCCTGCGACCGACCCCGATCTCGACGGCCGCCACAGCGTGGTCGCCGCCGACGCCGCGACGCCGGACTTGGTCAAGTGGACGTAGGCGTTCGGCGCTTAACCTGTACTCAACATGGCTGGCGTTTCGGAGTTCACAAGCGCGCGCAAACCTCCCGCGCGGAGGTCGGATGAGCTCCGAGCGTCGACCTCTTTGGAGCCGAGACCTAGGGAGATCGTCCATGTACCAGATCAGCCGCTGCATCTTCAGGGAGCTCGAGGCTGAGATCGTCGAGGACCGGCAACGGGGAGCGGGCTCGACCAACCGCGAGCGGGTGCTGCGCGCGTGCGAGACAGCCGTCCATCGCCTTGCGACCGACCGGCACTACTTCGCCCACCCCTCCCGCACGCTGTTCAACGACATCCGGGCCTACTTCCCGATGTCGGCGCAGCTCCACGTCTACCGCGTGGTCGACCGCTACCTGACGTTCGCCGGCGAGTACCTCGCGTCGCGGCCGACGGCCGCCCTCGAGCTCACGGGCCGGCGGCTCGACTGCCGCGCCACCACGCGCAAGGGCACGCCGTGCCGGCGCATGCCGCTGCCCCACAACGGCTACTGCCCCTCGCACCAGCACCTGGCCGAGACCGAAGAGGTCACGCTCGTCGCGGCCTGAGGAGCACGCCGAACCGGCCGTGCGCGGGCACCGCGCGGGCGCAACCCGCGCGACGGCGAGGAGCTCCGCCGAAGGCGAGCGGTAGCCTGCGGCCCGTTCAGCGATTGCGTATAGAGACGCCGGGAGGTGACGGTTTTGGGTGAGCCCGTGGGGTTCGTCGGACTGGGGATCATGGGCTCGCGGATGGCGGCGAACCTCGCGCGCGCCGGGCACCCGGTGACGGTCTACAACCGCACCGCGGAGAAGGCCGAGGCATGGGTCGCCGAGCACGGCGGCCGGGTGGCGGCGACGCCGCGCGAGGCGGCCGACGGCGCGGCGGCGGTGATCACGGTGGTGGTCGACGGCCCGCAGGTCGAGCGGGTGCTGCTCGGCGAGGACGGCGCCGCCCCCGGCGCGTCCGCCGGCACGCTGTTCATCGACACGTCGACGATCGCACCGGCCGACGCGCGCCGCGTCGGGGCCGTGCTGGCCGAGCGCGAGCTGGCGTTCGTGGACGCGCCCGTGTCCGGCTCCTCCCCGAAGGCGCAGGACGGCACGCTGACGATCATGGCCGGCGGCTCTGAGGCCGACTTCGAGCGCGCCAAGCCGTTCCTCGACGCCATGGGCGAGGTGATCATGCACGTCGGCCCGCTCGGCCACGGGCAGACCGTGAAGGTGATCTCCAACGCCGTCTCGGCCACCAACGCCGCCACGCTCGCGCAGGCGCTCGTGGTGGGCAAGGCCACCGGCGTCGACCTCGAGGCGCTCGTCGGGGTGCTGGGGGCAAGCTCCTCCGCGTCGACGATGGTGACGCTGAAGGCCAAGCCGATGCTCGCGCACGACTACACGCCGCTGTTCCGGCTCGAGCACATGCTCAAGGACGTGGCGATCTGCCTGGCCGAGAGCGAGGCGGCCGGCGCGCCGTTCCCCTCGGCGGCGCTGGCGCGCGAGCTCTACAACGCCGCGATGGGCCGGGGGCTCGCCGACGAAGATTTCTCGTCGGTGCTCGAGGCCGTCGAGGGCATGGCCGGGCTCCGGATCTGACAGCAAGCTTGTATGCCAGCATAACCGTTCGATTTGCAGGATAATTATGGGATCGCCGGAGATTGTGCATAGTATGTGACGATCCCTTCGGCGATTCCTGGTCGCTACGGCGACGAGGCGAGAGACGCAGGTTTGCGCGCCGGGGATCGCAGGTACGAAGGGTCCCGCTCCCGACCGAGTTCCCCTATGCCGATCGCTTTCAAGGAATGGGCTGTCACCGTGCGCGCGCTCGCCGAGGGCGAGCAGCTCGTGACCCTCCGCAAGGGAGGCATCCGTGAGCCCGACAAGCACTTCTCGCTCGACCACGAGCGCTTCTTTCTGTATCCGACGTTCGACCACCAGCGGCGCGACCTGGTGCGCGAATCGCATCAGCCGGAGCTGCGGCGGGCGCTGGAGGAAGGCGTCTGGGCGGACGGCGAGCCGCCGGCGCACGCGCTGAGCGTCGACGGCGGCATCTCCCAGCCCGAGCGCGTCCGCATCAGGGCCTGGGCCGAGGTCGCGGGCGCATGGACGGTCACCGACCGCCGCGCGGTCGACGCGCTCTCACCGTTCTACGTCTGGACGCCCGACTACGCGGAGAAGCGGCTGTCGTGGAAGCGCCGCCACCCGCTGCACGTCCTGCTGCTGCGCACCTACCGGATCCCGCGTCCCGTCACCGTCAAGGTGCGCGACGACTACGGCGGCTGCCGCTCCTGGCTCCAGATCGCCCGCGACCTCCCGTTCGAGGGCACGCCGGTGCTCTCCGACGAGGAGTTCGAGCGCGCCTCCGAGGAGATCGTCGGCATCGTGCGGTCCGACGGTGTCCCGGCTTACGCCTAGTTGGCCTGGCTGGAGACCGCCTCAGACACGTTCGTGGCCCGCCACGACGAGCGTGACGCGCCGGACGTGGAGCGGGTCCTCGCCCAGCTCGAGTACACGCGCGGGCGGCTGGACCAGCGGTTCCCGCAGCGGCTCGGCGAGCTGGCCGTGGCCGTGCACGGCTCGGCCGCGCAGCTCGACGCCGCCGAGCCCTGGCTGCCGCTGCAGCGGCGGCTGACCGCGGCGGCGGGGCGGCGCTACCTCGTCGGCTGGGCGGCCGAGCGCGAGCTGCACGTGCTCGCGCCGCGGCTGCTGGCGCAGCGCGCCTCGAACGTCGAGGGCTCGCTCGAGCTGCTGATGCTGGCCCCCTCGGCGTTGCTCGCCCGCCGCTACGTCGCCGCCAACCACCCGGGGATGCCGCCGCCGTTCGGCCCGCGCAGCTTCGCTCGCTGGCTGCGCTGGGCGTGGCTGCTCGAGGGCGCGGCACAGCACTTCTCCGGCCAGGCCCGCCACGTCCGCCCCGCGGTCACGAGCCGGCTGCGCGAGGGCAGCCCGCCCTCCTTCCCGCCCGGGCGCCGCGATGCGGCGCTGCTCGGCGGCACGGTGTTCGACATGCTGGCACGGGAGGAGGGTGAGCCGGCCTGCGTCGCGCTGGCGTGCGGCCCGCACCACGAGGGCCCCGGCGGCGAGGTGGAGCGGGCGTTTGGGGGACGCGAGACTCACCAAACCGAGGACGCGGGGGGGTCGCCCCTCACGGGACTGGGGGAAGCGGT
>JBPCNM010000488.1:0-7345 GCA_051001255.1 Solirubrobacteraceae bacterium | reverse complement strand
AGGGGCAGCCGTGGGAGTACGGCGGGCGGGCGCCGGGGCGATCCGCCTCGCGCGGCGCGGGCGCTGGAGGCTCGGCAACGCGGCCGCCGCCCCGAGCGTCGAGGTCCTGACGGCCTTCGGTGGCTCGAGCGGCGTCGCCCCGGCTCGCCCGGGCGCGGTCGAGGAGTCCGTCGCCCGGTTCGCGGAGGAGGATGGCCGGTCGAGCGCCGAGCTCACGGCGAACGACGCGGCGAACGCTCCGGCCACGAGGAGCGCCGCGAGCAGGAGAAGACGCGGTGCCGGGCCCGCCCACCGCCACCCAGACGGGGTCGGTCTGCGCTGCGGAGCGCGACGCGGGTGCGGAAGTTCGGAGGAGGTCAAGGGAGAAGGCGTCGAAGGAGCTGCGGCCATCTTAACGGCGGCCGACCGTCCGAGTTGCGCAAACGAGCCGGCTCAACGGGCATGCCGGACGCCGCGGACCACTCGCCGGACGACCGTGCGCCCCGCTCGCAGCCGGTCCTTCGCGGGCGAGAGGAGAACGCGCCGACTCGCGGGCATCAGCTTGAGCGCGAAGCGGCGCTCGTCGTCGCGCTCGTCGATGGCGATGCGGGGGATCGACACGGCCGTGGCCTTCCGCTGGGCGCCGGTGGGCATGGTGAACGCCCACCTGTACCCCGCGTCGACGGCGGCGGCGGCCACCCGGGCATCCCAATGACCGAAGGGGTAGGCGAGCGAGTCACAGCGGCCGAGGCGCTCGACGATCCGCCTGCGCGAGTCGAGCAGCTCCTGGCGCAGCGCCTCCTCGCCGAGCGACGGCAACGAGTGGTGGGCGAGGGTATGGCTGCCGAACTCGATCCCGTGCTCGGCCATCGTCTCGACCATGGCCCAGTCCATCGACCTGAAGACCGCCGGATGGTGGTCGCGCCGTTCCTCGATCTCCGGCCACACGAGCGGCGCGCCGTCGTCGACGGCCGGCGCAAGCAGGAAGATGAGTCCCGTCGCCCGATACTCGCGCATGAGCGGAAACGCGTGCGTGTAGTTGTCGAGGAAGCCGTCGTCGAACGTCAGGAACACATGGCGCGCGCGCGGGCGCCCGCCACGTGTCAGCGCGTCGAGGACACCGAGCCCGGCCGTGTGGAAGCCCCGGCGTCGCAAGAGGGCGAGCTGCCGCTCGAACGTCTCCGGCGGCAACGACAGGAACGGAGGGCCGTCCGGGTGGACGGAGTGGTAACAGAGGAACGCAGCGTCGCCCGACCGGTTGAGCAGCGGGCTGGGCCTCACGCGGCATCCGCGGACATGGCGGCGCACGGAAGGGGCCTGATGCGGCCTCGGGCCGGGGTGACGACCGTCCGGTAGACGGCCTCGAGCTGCCCGAGGACCGCGCCGTCGTTGACGCGTTCGGCACGCTCCCGGGCCGCCCGGCCGAGCTCACCGCGCAGCTCCGGATCCGCGAGCAGCTCGCCGACCGCGAGCGCAAGGGCGGCGCTGTCGCGCGGCTCGACCAGCACCGCGTTCACGCCGTGCTCGGCCACCTCGGGGATCCCGCCCACCCGGGTCGCGACGATGGCCAGGCCGTAGCTCATCGCCTCCAGCAGGGCGACGGGCATGCCCTCCGAGACCGACGGCATGACGAAGATCTGCGCCTCGCGCATCGCCGCTGCCCACGGCTCGGCGACCAGGTAGCCCGCCCAGCGCACGCGCGGGGAGCGCAGCAGCGCCTCGGCCGCCGCGGGCGGCTCGCCCGGGCCCGCCAGGAGGACCTCGACCTCGGGATCGGCGACGAGCACGGCGGCAAGGGCGTCGAGGAGCACGTCACCGCCCTTGGCCGGGTTTGCGAAACCCCCGAGGTAGAGGATCGTCGGGCGCGGGGACTCCGGCAACCGTCCGGTGGCCGCCACGTCGACGGAGGGAGCGAAGTTGGGCACCACCTCGACCTCCTCGATTCCGAAGATCCGCCCGACCTCGGCGGCGCTGGCCGCGGAGACCGCGATCACGCCGTCGGCCTTCGAGAACGCCCAGCGCATCAGCCCGAGGCGCACGGGCCCGAGCCGCTGCTCGAACGCGCGGATGTCCCCTGCGCCGGCGTGGAAGTGCAGGACGGCGGGGCGCCCCAGGCCCTTGACCAGCGCCGCGGCGGTCGCCTTGCGGTACCAGCTGCCACGGGTGGCGGTGTGGATGTGCACGACGCGATCGCCCGAACCCCGGCACCACGCGGCGAGATCGAGCATGCTCCGGCCGAACGTGAGCAGGCGCTTCGCGCGCCTCGGGCTGCCGTACGTGCGCAGGAACGAGAAGCCGTAGCGTTCGGCGAGCGACGAGGCCATCAGCGTGCGGATGACCGCCGGCATGCCTCCGGGACCGTACATGTCGGGGCCGATGTGCAGCACCTGCACACCGCCAGGCGTGCGGGCGCAGGCCGGCTCGGGCGTCGTACTCATCGCTGGAATTCCGTTCCACTTGGACTGCGACCCCGAGGCATCCGGCCTCGAGCGGACGGCGATGATACACCGGGGTGAGGGAGCCGCGGAGCGTCGGTGACTAAGCTCGTCGAATGTACGAGTCGGAAGCTGCCGAGACGCCCACCAAGGCGGACGTCGTCGTCATCGGCGCGGGCATCGTCGGGCTCGCCGTGGCCCGCGAGCTGCTGCTCCGCCGGCCCGGTTCGAGCGTCGTGGTGCTCGAGCGCGAGGACGATGTCGGCTTTCACCAGACGGGCCACAACAGCGGCGTCATCCACGCCGGGATCTACTACAAGCCGGGGTCGCTGAAGGCGACGCTCTCGCGCCAGGGCGCAGCCGAGCTCTACGAGTACTGCGAGGAGAAGGGCATCCCCGCCCGGCGCGCGGGCAAGCTGATCGTCGCGCTCGAGGACTCCGAGCTGCCGGGCCTCGCGGAGCTCGAGCGCCGGGGCGCCGCCAACGGCGTGCCGGGCCTGCGCCGCCTGCGCAAGGAGGAGCTCGGAGAGATCGAGCCACACGTCACGGGGGTCGCCGCCCTGCATTCTCCGGCCACGGGCGTCGTCGACTTCCAGGCGGTGGCGCGCGCGTTCGGCGCCGACGTCGAGGCGTCTGGCGGCCAGGTGATCACCGGCTGCGAGGTCGGCCAGGTGCGCGACTCCGACGGCGGCGCGGTCGTCCGCCATGCCGGTGGCGAGATCCGCAGCGACTCGGCCGTGGTGTGCGCGGGGGCATGGTCCGACGTGCAGGCCGTGCGGGCCGGCGACGAGGAGGATCCGCGCATCCTCCCGTTCCGCGGCGCGTGGCTGAAGATCCGCCCCGAGCGGCGCAACCTCGTCAACGGCATGGTGTATCCCGTGCCCGATGCGGGGCTGCCCTTCCTGGGGGTGCACTTCACGCGCGGCATCGACGACGAGGTGCTGATCGGCCCCACGGCCCTGCTGGTCGGCGCGCGGGACGCCTACGAGCTCAGCACGGTGCGCCGCCGCGACGTGCGCTCGACGCTGACCTGGCCCGGCACCTACCGGATGGCCCGGAAGTGGTGGCGCACGGGTGCGCGGGAGATGCACCACGCCGCCCGCCGCCCCGCGATGGTCCTCGACGCGGCGCGCTACATCCCCGAGCTCAAGCTCGAGGACGTGACGGCCGGCCCCGCCGGCGTGCGGGCGCAGGCCGTGGGTCGGGACGGCGCCCTCGTCGACGACTTCGTGGTGACCGGCACGCGCCGTACGCTGCACGTGCGCAACGCTCCCTCGCCGGCGGCGACCTCCTCGCTGCCGCTCGCGCGGCTGATCGTCGACCGGGCCGAGGCTTCGCGCTGACGCCCTGGACGAATGTCCGGAGGCCCGAGAGCGGAGGCGACCGCTACTCTTGCGAAGGTCATGAGCGTTTCCGTGGATCGAGATTCTGCCCATGTGCGGCCTGAAACGCACGCGCCGCGTCCGCCCGTCGGCGAGCAGGGCGCCGAATCGGCCTTCGACTCGGCGCTGGAGATCCTCCAGCGCCGCTGGAAGATCATCCTCGCCTCGATCGTGCTGGTCGCGGGCGTCGCCTACCTGTATTCCTCCCGGCAGGAGAAGCAGTACTCGACCACGGCGAGCATCTTGTTCCGGGACGACGTCGAGGCGGTCGCCGGCGGCGGCAGCGACTTCACCGACCCTGAGCGCGAGGCCGCGACCAACGAGGCCCTGCTCTCGCTGCCCGTCGTCGCCAACGGCGCCGCGCGCATCCTGGGCGACGGCATCTCGCCCGGTCAGGTCGCAAGCTCGATCAAGGTCGAATCCTCGCGCGAGTCCGACATCGTCGACATCAAGGCCACGACCGCGGATCCCAAGCTCTCGGCGCGCATGGTCAACGCCTACGGGCGGGCCTTCATCGACTTCCGGCGGACGGGTGCGCGCGAGCGCATCGACGAGGCCATCGCCGGTGCGCGCAACGCGCTGAGCGCGCTCACGGACGCGCAGCGAGCGAGCCAGGCGGGCACCGATCTGGCCCAGCGCATCAACCAGCTCGAGACGACCCGCTCGCTGCAGACGGGCGGCGCCGACCTCGTGCAGCTGGCCGGCGAACCGTCCGCGCCGTCCTCCCCGAAGCCGATGCGCACGGGCATCCTCGGGGCGATCCTGGGCACCATCCTCGGCTTCTTGCTCGCCGCTCTGCGCGAGCGCCGCGACAACAGCATCAAGGACGTCGGCGAGCTCGAGGGCGCCTTCGGCCGCCCCGTGATCGCCGAGATCCCCCGCTCCCAGGCCCTGGGCCGCGACGGCATGGAGCCGCTCGGCGGGGAGGAGTCCGAGGCCTTCCGCATGCTGCGCTCGAGCTTGCGCTACTTCAGCGTCGACTCCGCGATGCGCTCGTTGCTGATCGCCAGCTCCGCGGCTGGAGAGGGCAAGAGCACCGTCGCGCGCAGGCTCGCCGAGACGATGGCCGCCATGGGCGATTCGGTCGTCCTCGTCGAGGCCGACATGCATCGCCCCTCCAGCTTCACCTTCGGCCAGGACTCAGACGAGCTCGGGCTCTCGACCGTGCTCACCGGCCGCGACCTCAACGACTCGCTGGCGGAGTTTCCCCTGCGATCCGCCAGCGGCGGCGAGGAGCGGACGCTCGCCGTGCTGCGCAACGGCCCGCTGCCCCCGAACGCCTCCGAGCTCCTCGACAGCGAGCGCATGCGCGAGGTCCTGCTCGAGCTGCACGGCCGGTTCGACATGGTCATCGTCGACAGCCCACCGCTCCCGATCGTCAGCGACGCGCTTCCGCTGATCAACCAGGTCGACGGCGTGCTCGCCGTCAGCGCCGTCGGCTTGACCAAGCAGGAGGGGATCCGCGACTTCCTGCGGCTGATCGGCCTGCACGACGGCGACCTGCTCGGCGTCGTGGTCAACTTCGCCGGCCGCAGCGACCGCTCGGCGGGCGCGTACTACCGCCAGCAGCCTCACTAGCGCCTGTTCGGCGGCGCGCCGATCGAGGCGAAGAGCCGCTCGTAGCGCCCGACCATGGTCTCGACATCGACCTCGTCGGACGCCGCTGCCGCGGCGTCCGCGAGGCGCCGGTGGACGCTCGTGTCGGAGAGCACCTCTCTGCAGGCGGCGTAGAACGCTTCGGGATCCGCCGCGGGGAAGTGCACGCCGGCGCCCGTGCGCTCGAGGATCGGGCCGACGTCCCCCACGTCGGCAGCGACGATCGGAACGCCCACGCCGATTGCCTCGATGATGGACATGGGCATGGCCTCGCCCGTGGACGGCAGCACCGTGATGTCGCCGAGCGAGAAGATCGACGGGACGTTGTCGTGGCGACCGAGGAACGTCGCCCAGTCGGCGCCAAGCTCGCGGGCGGCGGCCTGCACCGGATCGAGGTCCGGACCGGCGCCCGCGAACACCACGCGGACGTCGCCCAGTGCCTCGCGCAGCCGCACCGTCGTCTGGAGCGTGAGCAGCTGGCGCTTCTGCGGCCTGAAGCGGGCGACGTGCGTGATCACCTTCGCCTCGGCCGGGATCCCGAGGGCGTCGCGGGTCAGCCCCTCGCCCGCCTGGCGCCGCAGGTCGTCGACCGGCACGCCATTGGGGATGAGCGTCACCTTCGAGGCCTTGACGCCCTCGCTCAACAGGATGTCGCGCTGCCACTCGGCGCAGATGACCGTGGAGACCGTGAATCGATCGAGCAGCCAATTGTGGGCGGCGATGTAGCGGCCACGCGGGGCGCCGGAGGGCGAGACCTGGTGCTCGCGCCCGGGCGTGTGCTCTGCCACCACCACCGGCCGGTGGGCGGCGATGCCGGCCAGCCTGCCCCAGAGGCTCGCGTCCCAGCCCGTGCAGTGCACGAGCTCACTGCCGCGGGCCATCCGCCACAGCCGCCGCAGGCCCGAGAGCTGCGCCTCCCGGCTCGTCGCCCCGAGGTGCACGAGCTCGACGGCGGGTTCGATCGGCGGGCCGTGCGCTCCGGCCGGCGAGTCGTCGCGGCTGCGGATGCTGGCCAGCGTCACGTGGTGGCCGGCCCGCGCCAAGCCGTTGGCGAGATGGGCCAGCTGGACTTCCATGCCGCCCAACGTGTTGAGGTTGCTGATGACCAGCAGCAGGCGCCGAGGGCGGTCCGGGCTCCGCATCGCGCGACGACGGTAGCAGTCGATCTTGGGCGCTCAGCGGGTCCGGCCGAGCGTTACGGCACGAGCCGCTGCCAGTCGGGCGAGATGCCGTCGGCGAGGAAGCGGGGATCGGTGCCGTCGCTGCGGATCCGCCAGATCTCGTGGTCCTCGCAGAACCCCGACCGGCACTGCGTGCTGAAGGCGATCCAGCGCCCGTTGGGCGAGAAGGTCGGCTCCCCGTCGGGGAAGGAGTCCCGGGTCAGGCGGACCCAGTCCCGGCCGTTGAAGGCGCCCGCCGAGTAGAGCTCCGAGCCGGTGAAGGTCTCGACGTCGCTCGCCCACACGATCCGGCGCCCGTCGGGCGACCAGCTGGGCTGATCGTCCTGGTCGGCGTCGAACGTGAGCCGGCGCAGGTCGGCGCCCCCGGTGTTCATCGTGTAGATCTCGCGGTTGCCCGTGCGGTCGCTCGAGAAGGCGATGCGGCCGCCACCGGGCGACCAGCTCGGGTTGTGGTCATCGGCCCCGGCGGCCGAGAGACGCTGCCGCCCGGTGCCGTCCGCGTTGACGATCCAGATCTCCGATCGCGGAGCGTCGGTCTCGAGGCCGCTGACGACGGCGTAGACGAGCCGATGGCCATCCGGAGACCAGCTCGGCGCGACCTCCAGCTCGGCCGTCCGCGTGAGCCGCAGCAGCGCGCCGCCCTGAGCGTCAGAGGTATAGAGCTCGGAGTCCGACCCGTCCGTGTAGTCGAAGGTCGAGTCGGCCACGAACGCGAGACGGAGGCCGTTCGGGGACCACGCCGGGGCGCTGTCCTCCCTCGCGGTGTTGACCG
>JBPCNM010000487.1:0-3820 GCA_051001255.1 Solirubrobacteraceae bacterium | reverse complement strand
CCGCGGCGGCTGCGCGGGCCGCGCGCGTGGCTTGCCGCCGCCGACCCGGTGCTGCTGCTCGGGCTGGTGCTGGTCGGCCCGCTGGCGCAGCTCGCGGTCTGGTCGGTGCAGTCGCTGGGCGGTGGCGCCACGGGCTCCGACCTGCTGCGCGCCGCGCTGACGAGCCTCGGCCTCGCCGGCGTCGCCGCGCTGCTGGTCGTCGCCGCGGCCACCGTGGTCGTCTACGGCCGGCGCACGCAGCCGTCGCGGATCGGAAGCGCGACCGCGCGGCTGCAGACGCTCGGCTACGCCGTTCCCGGGACGGTCGTGGCCGTGGCCGTCTACATCCCGCTGGCCTGGCTGGACCGCCGGATCGACGGCCTGCTCGGGACCGGCCTGCTGCTCACCGGGTCGGTCATCGGCCTCGTGCTCGCCTACGTCGTGCGCTTCCAGGCGCTTGCGTTCTTCGCCGTGGAGTCGCGCATGGCACGGCTTGACCCGGCGCTCGACGACGCGGCGCAGAGCCTCGGCGCCGACCGCAACCGCGTGCTCTCCGACGTGCACCTGCCGCTGCTGTGGCCGGGGATCGTCACCGCCGCGCTGCTCGTGTTCGTGGAGGTGATGAAGGAGCTGCCGGCGACCGCGCTGCTGCGGCCGCTGGGCAGCGACACCCTGGCGGTCGCCGTCTGGGAGGCGACCAAGGACTCGCGCTTCGACACCGCCGCGCTCCCGGCGCTGCTGATCGTGGCGGTCAGCCTCTTCCCTGTGGTCGCGCTGATCCGCCTCTCGCGGGCGGGCGCGCCGCTCGAGGTCAGAGCGCCTGGCGGATGACCGGTCGCTTGGCGGCGCCCGCCTCGTCGAGGCGCCGCACCGGCGTCGTGTAGGGCGCGCTGCGCGCGGCCTCGGGGTCCTCGGCCGCCTCGGCCAGGATCTCCCCCACGACCTCGGCGAACGCGTCGAGCGTCTCGCGCGTCTCGGTCTCGGTCGGCTCGATCAGCAGCGCCTCGTCGACCAGCAGCGGGAAGTACACCGTCGGCGGGTGAAAGCCGTAGTCGAGCAGCCGCTTGGCGAGGTCGAGCGTGCGGATGCCGAGCGCCTGCTTCATCGGTCCGCCGGTGAGCACGAACTCGTGCATGCACGTGCGCGCATAGGCGGGCGGCAGGTGCTCGCCGGCCGTCTCGGCCAGGCGCGCCATCAGGTAGTTGGCGTTGAGCACCGCGGTCTCAGACGCCTCCTGCAGGCCGTCGGAGCCGAGCGACAGGATGTACGCGTAGGAGCGCACGAAGACGCCGTAGTTGCCCTGGAACCCGCGCAGGCGCCCGATCGACTTGGGCCGGTCGAAGTCCAGGTCGAAGACGGGACCGGTGCCGTTGCCCGACTCGTGGCGCACGACCTGCGGGCGCGGGATGTAGGGCTCGATCCGGTCGGACACCGCGATCGGGCCGGCGCCCGGGCCACCGCCGCCGTGGGGCTGCGTGAACGTCTTGTGCAGATTGAAGTGCACGATGTCGAAGCCCATGTCGCCGGGGCGCGTCCGGCCCATCACGGCGTTGAGGTTCGCGCCGTCGTAGTAGAGCGTCGCGCCCGCGTCGTGCACGATGTGGGCGATGTCCTCGATCGCCGGGTCGAACAGCCCGAGCGTGTTCGGGTTGGTGAGCATCAGGCACGCGACGTCGTCGCCCGCCTTGGCCTTCAGGTCCTCGACGTCGACGCCGCCGCGCTCGTCGGTGCCGACCTTGACCACCTCGTAGCCGGCCATCGTGACCGTCGCCGGGTTCGTGCCGTGCGCGGTGTCGGGCGTGAGCACCTTCGTCCGGCGCTCGCCGCGATCCTCGTGGTAGGCGCGCGTGAGCAGCACGCCGGCGAGCTCGCCGTGCGAGCCGGCGCTCGGCTGCAGCGAGACGTGCGGCAGGCCGGCCACCTCGCCCAGCGCGTTCTGGAGCTCCCACATCAGCCGCAGCGCGCCCTGCGCGCGGCGCGGGTGCTGGAGCGGGTGCAGCCGCGCGTTGCCGGGCAGCGCCGCGACGCGCTCGTGCAGCTTCGGGTTGTGCTTCATCGTGCACGACCCGAGCGGGTAGAAGCCGGTGTCGAGGTCGAAGTTGCGCTTGGAGAGCCGGTTGTAATGGCGCACGATCTCCGGCTCGGCGATCTCGGGCAGCTTGGCCGGCTCGGTGCGGCGCAGGCGGTCGGGCAGGAGCCCGTCGCGGCGCGGCACGTCGAGCGCCGGCGCCACGAACGCGCGCCGGCCCGGCTGGGAGCGCTCGAAGATCGTGCGCGCGCGGTCGCGTTGCTGGGCGGTCTCGGTGAGCCGCACCGGACGGTCGCTCGCGGGGTCCTCGCGCTCGATGCCCGGGTCGGCGTGCAGGCCTGTGCTTGCCGACGAAGTCGGCTGAGTGCCTGTGCTTGCCGACGAAGCGGGTTCGGTGCTCACGCAGGCCCTGCTCGCTTCGCCCGCACATCGGGTTGAGAGGCCGCTTCGCTTTCGCCTTCCCGCACGGCGGCCTGCAGGGTGCTCGCGAGCCGGTCGATGTCGTCCTTGGAGCGCTGCTCGGTGACGGCGACGAGCAGGCCGTCGCCGAACTCCGGGTAGTCGCGCCCGAGCGGGTAGCCGGGGTTGACGCCCTCGGCGGCGCAGCGCTCGATCACCTGCTCGACGTCGGCGTCGAGCCTGACCGCGAACTCGCGCACCACCGGCTGGGAGTGCAGCGGCTCGACGCCCTCCAGCGCCGCCAGCGCGTCACGCGCGTAGGCGGTGCGCTGCAGCAGCAGCTCGCCCAGCTCGACCAGGCCCTCGCGACCCAGCCAGCTCAGGTGGATCACGCCCGCCAGCGCGTTGAGCGCCTGCGCGGTGCAGATGTTGTGCGTGGCCTTCTCGCGCCGGATGTGCTGCTCGCGCGTCTGCAGCGTGAGCACGAAGCCGCGGCGCCCGTCGACGTCCGTGGTCTCGCCCGCGATGCGCCCCGGGATGCGCCGCAGGTAGGCCTGCTGGGCGGCGAAGAAGCCGAAGCTCGGGCCGCCGAAGTCCAGCCGGTTGCCGATCGTCTGCCCCTCCCCCACGGCGAGGTCGACGCCGAAGTCCCCCGGCGGGCGCAGGATCCCGAGCGGCAGCGGGTCGCAGGCGACGATGACCAGCGCGCCCGCCGCCTTGGCGGCCGGCACGAGCGCCTCGAGGTCCTCGACCGTGCCGAGGAAGTTCGGATACTGCAGGAAGACCGCGGAGACGTCTTCGCTCAGCGCGGCGGCGAGCGCCTCGGCGTCGGTGGCGCCGCCGGCGAGCCCGATCTCCTCGATCGTCGTGCCCCAGCCGACGCTGGTGCTCGCCAGCGTCTCGCGGCTGTGCGGGTGCACGCCGCGGCTGACCAGGAAGCGCGTGCGGCCCGGCTGGTGGAGCTTGGCGAGGTAGCCCGCGGCCGCGAGCGCGGTGGGACCCTCGTAGACGCTGGCGTTGGAGACCGGCAGGCCGGTCAGCTCGGAGATCGCCGTCTGGTACTCGAACATCACCTGCAGCCCGCCCTGGGAGATCTCCGGCTGGTACGGGGTGTACGGCGTGAGGAACTCCGAGCGCGAGATGATCGAGTCGATCAGGCTCGGCACGTAGTGGTCGTACATGCCCGCGCCGAGGAACGAGACCTCGTCCTCGGCGGAGACGTTCAGCGCGGCCAGGTCGCGCAGGTAGCCGTAGACCTCCTGCTCGGGCTTGCCCGGCGGCAGGTCGAGCGCGCGGTCGAGCCGCACCCCCTCCGGCACGTCGGCGAACAGCGCGTCGATCGAGTCGGCGCCGATCGCTGCGAGCATCGCGCGCCGATCGTCGTCGGTGGCGGAGGTGTAGCGGCTCACGGCT
>JBPCNM010000486.1:0-4135 GCA_051001255.1 Solirubrobacteraceae bacterium | reverse complement strand
CGGCAAGGTGGCGGCCGTCAACCGGGAACGCTAGGCGCCGGCTCGGCGCGCCCAGAGCTCGCCGCGGGTCAGGCGCGCCGGCCAGGGAGCGTGCACGAGGCCGGGTATGGTCGAACGCTGATGCTGGTCTTCGTCATCCTCGGCCACGCCCCGCTCGTGCTGCTGGTCTGCTTGCTCGGGCTGCTCTACCTGGCCTGGGTCGAGCTGCGCCACGAGGACCTCGACCCGCAGGTGAAGCTGTGGTGGGGGCTGCTCGTCCTCCTCGCCCACGTGCCCGGCTATGCGGCGCTGCGGATCTGGATCGCGCTCAAGCGCCGGCGCGCCGACGCGCGTCGTCCAGCCTGACGAGCTTCACCGCCAGCTCGAGCGCGAGCAGGTCCTCGTCGACGAGCTCGAGCCCCGTCACCCGCTCGATCCGCGCGAGCCGCTGGCGCAGCGTGTTGGGATGGATGAACAGCGTGCGCGCGGTGTCGGCCACCGAGCGACGCCGGGCGAGGAACTCCTCGAGCGTCTGGAGCAGCGCGGTGCGGCGCTGGCGGTCATACGCGAGCAGCGCGTCGACCGCGGTCCAGTGACGATCGCGGGGGGACTCCTCGAGCCGCAGGTCGACGAGGTACTTGTACGCGCCGAGCTGCTCGTAGCCCAGCGCGCCCCCGCCGGGACGCAGGGTGCGCGCGATCTGGGCGGCGCGGGCCGCCTCGCGCAGCGCCTGGCGGCTCTCGGCGATGCCGCGGCCCGGCGCGCTGACGCCCAGCGCGACGTGCTCGGCGGCCGCGACGGCGTCGCAGCCCTCCACGACGCGCTCGGCGGCCGCGGCGCCGGGCATCAGCACGACCGCACGCAGGTTGTCGCGCGCCGCGTCGAAGAAGCTGAGCTGGTCGCGCCCACGCAGCCGCGCCGCCAGGCGCGAGGCGACCGCCTCCCAGTCGGCGCCCGTGCCGTCGGCGCTCGGCGCGGGCTCGCCGTGCACGAAGACGTGCGGGCGCGCGAGGTCGCAGCCCGCGGGGGCCGCACCCCGCACCGCGTGGTCGGCCGACCCGTCGGCGAGCGCGTCGAACAGGTCCTTGACGCGGTCGCGCGCGGTCAGCCGGGCGATCAGCTCCGCGCGCTCGAGGCCCATCGCGGTCTGGTCGGCGAGCGCGCGCAGCAGCTCCTCGTCGCCCGTGCCGAAGCGCCGCGGCCCGAGCACGCACAGCAGGCCGAGCTGCTCGTCGGACGCCACGAGCGGCGTGGAGAGCAGCGCGGTCCCGTCGTGGTCTGGCCACAAGTCGCTGCTGGAGCCGCCTTGGCGCCCGCGCGCGAGCAGCTCCAGCAGCAGCGCGCCGCCTCGCGGGCGCGGGCCGGGCGCGCCCGGCGGGTCGGAGGCGACCAGGCGCAGCTCGTGCCCGCCGGACTCCAGCCGGAACAGCTGGCACAGATCGGCGCCCAGCAGCGCCCGTGCCCCCACGGTGGCCGCCTCGTGCAGGTGCTCGTGCCGGGTCGCGGCGGCCAGCCGCTGGGAGACCGCGGCGAGGCTGGTGAGTGACGCGACGCGCGTGCGCGCCTCCTCGTAGAGCTGCGCGTTCTCGATCGCCCCTCCGACCAGCGACGCCGTGTGGGTGAGCAGCCCGACCACCTCCTCGCCGAACTCGTGCGGCGCGGCGGTGTGCAGCACGATCACGCCGATCACCTCGCCCGAGCGGGCGGTCACGGGCACCGCGGCCATCGACTGCCAGCGCTCCTCCTCGAGCTCCGGGAAGTACTTCATGCGCGGATCGCGCAGGGCCGAGTCGCGGATGAACGCCGCCTCCCCGCGGCGCGCGACCCAGCCGGTCACGCCCTCGTCGAAGCCCATCTCGATCCGACCGACGAACCGGCGGTGCACGGGCGAGGCGGCGCGGAGCACCAGGCGGCCGCCGTCGACGAGGTAGAGCAGGCATGCGTGGCAGCCCGTGGCCTCGGTGGCGATGTCCACCACGCCGGCGAGCACCTCGTCGATCTCCAGCGTGGACGACACGGCGGTGATGACCGCACGCAGCGTGACCGCCTCGTCCCGGGTGCCTATGTGCACATCGCACACTCTAGTCCGCGCAGGTCCGGCCACGGAGGCCATTGCTGGCCGCCGGTGACCGCGGCTATATCAGGGATCATGGCCATCGAGACGTCTCCCACGGCGGAGCAACTCCGCGCAGAGCTCGACGAGCGGGGCGTCGAGTTCGTCTTCGCCCAGTTCGTCGACATGCACGGCAAGCCGAGCGCGAAGCTCGTGCCGGTCGGCCACCTAGAGGGCCTGCTGACCGACGGCGCCGGGTTCGCCGGCTTCGCGGCGGGCGACATCGGCCAGGGCCCGCACGATCCCGACATCGCCGCGATGCCGGACGCGAGCACGCTGACCCACCTCCCGTGGAAGCCGGAGATCGCCCGCTTGGCCTGCGACATCACGGTCGAGGGCGAGCCGTGGCCGTTCTGTCCGCGCACGATCCTGCGCAACCAGCTCGCCCGGGCGAAGGAGCTGGGCTTCGACTTCAAGATCGGCTGCGAGCTGGAGTACTTCCTCGTGCGCCGGCGCGAGGACGGCGCGATCGAGCTGGCCGACCCGCTCGACGACCTCGACCAGCCCTGTTACGACATGCGCGCCCTGACGCGCTCGCTCGGCTTCGTCACCGAGGTCGCGCGCCACGTCGACGCGCTCGGGTGGGACATCTACGCGACCGATCACGAGGACGCCAACGGGCAGTTCGAGCAGAACTTCGCCTACGACGACGCGCTCGTGACCTGCGACCGCGCGATCTTCTTCCGCTACATGGTCGAGTCACTCGCACAGGAGCGCGGGCTGCTCGCCACGTTCATGCCCAAGCCCTTCGGCCACCTGACCGGCAACGGCTGCCACTTCCACATGAGCCTGTGGGACGGCGACCGCAACGTGTTCGACGCCGACCCGGCCGACGACGCGCGCGGGCTCGGGCTCTCCAAGGAGGGCTACCACTTCATCGCGGGCCTGCTGGAGCACGCCAAGGCCTACATCGCGGTGACCGCGCCGACGGTCAACTCCTACAAGCGGCTGAAGGTCGGCGACCCGCGCTCGGGCGCCACCTGGGCGCCGGTCTATGTGTCCTACGCCTACAACAACCGCACGCAGATGCTGCGCGTGCCGGCCCCGGGCCGGGTCGAGGACCGCACCGTCGACGGCTCCTGCAACCCGTACCTGGCCGCGACCGTGCTGCTCGCCGCCGGTCTGGACGGGATCGAGCGCGAGCTCGAGTGCGGTCAGCCGAACGGCCTGAACCTGTACGAGTCCACACCGGCGCAGCGCGCCGAGCTGGGCATCGACACGCTGCCCGAGAACCTGCTCGACGCCACCCGCGAGCTCGAGCGCGACGACGTGATCCGCAAGGCGCTGGGGCGCACGTCGAAGGGCGACTACCTCGACTACTTCGTGGCGTGCAAGCGCCGCGAGGTGCAAGCCGCCCACGAGCAGATCACGCAGTGGGAGCTCGACCGCTACCTCCAGCTCTTCTAGTCATGTGCGGAATCGTCGGATTGTTCGCCAAGCGCCCGGACGTCGAGGAGCGCCTCGGCGCGTTGCTGGGCGACATGCTGGGCCAGATGGCCGACCGCGGCCCGGACTCGGCGGGGCTCGCCGTCTACCGCGACCCCGCGCCGGCGGGGTCGACGAAGCTGTCGCTTCACTCCGAGGACCCCGGCGAGGACTGGAGCGTCCTGGGCGCCGGCGTCGCGGTGCACGCCAGCCACGCGGTCGTCGTGCTCGACGGCGAGGCCGACGACGTGGTCGCGCGCGTGCGCGGCGAGTTCCCACACCTGCGCGTGATGAGCGCCGGGACGCGGATCGAGATCTTCAAGGAGATCGGCGACCCGCGCCGGTTCGTCGAGCGCTTCGACCTCGCGTCGATGGCCGGCTCGCACGGCCTCGCGCACACGCGCATGGCGACCGAGAGCAAGGTCACGACGGAGGGCGCCCATCCGTTCTCGACCGGCCTGGACCTGTGCCTGGTGCACAACGGCTCGCTGTCGAACCACAACCGGCTGCGGCGCATGCTGCGGCGCGAGGGGGTCGCGTTCCAGACCGAGAACGACACCGAGGTGGCGGCGGGCTACCTGGAGTGGCGGCTGCGCGAGGGCGACACGCTGCAGGCGG
>JBPCNM010000485.1:0-20941 GCA_051001255.1 Solirubrobacteraceae bacterium | reverse complement strand
TCGCGCGGGCGCTTCTGTCTCCCATGTGCTGGCGGATGCCGAGAACGAGGGCTCGACGTGCCCCCCGATCGCCGCGCTCGTGGCGCGGACGGCGCATCTGCTCGAGGCACCGCCGCCGGCCGCGCCGCTGCTGGACGCGATGGTCGACGCCGGTCAGCTCGTCCTGGAGGTCGACGCGCAGGGCGCGGTGTGGGCCTACCGGCCTCAGACCGCGGAGCTCGAGGCCGAACTGGCCGTGCAGGTGCGGCGGCTCGCCCGTGCCAAGCCCGGCTCGGGCCACCGTCGCGGCCGGCGGACGGCGAGCTCGTGCCGGCGCCCGAGCAGTGGGCCGCCGTGCGCGCCGCGTTCACCGCGCGCATGTCGATAGTCACCGGCGGCCCGGGCACCGGGAAGACCGCGACGATCCGGCTCCTGTGCGCCGCGGCGAAGGTGCAGCAGGCGTCGATCGCGCTCGTCGCGCCGACGGGCCGCGCCGCGCGGCGGATGGCCGAGTCGACCGGCATGGACGCGACGACCATCCACTCGGCGCTCGGCTGGGTGCCGGGCCACGGGCCGACGGTCGACGCGCTCAGGGGCGACCTGCTGATCGTCGACGAGACGTCGATGGCGAACCTCGAGCTGCTCGTGACGCTGCTGCGCACGGTCGGGCGGCGGACGCACGTGGTCCTGGTCGGCGACGCCGACCAGCTCGCCCCGGTCGGCGCGGGCAAGCCGTTCGCCGAGCTCGTCGAGGCCGGGGCGGTGGCGCTGCTGACCCACATCTTCCGTCAGGCCGCGGGGAGCATGGTCGTGCGCGGCGCGCACGCGGTGCGCCACGGAGAGCCGCCGTCCTTCGCGCCCGCCGACGGGCTCGTCCGCGACCTCTTCATGGTCGAGCAGACGGATGCGCGCGCGGCGCTCGACGAGGTCGTCTCGCTCGTGACCGACCGCCTACCGCGCCACTTCGGCGTCGATCCGCTCTCCGACATCCAGGTCTTCGCGCCCGTCTACCGGGGCGCGCTGGGCATCGACGCGCTCAACCGCCGCCTGCGCGAGGCGCTCAACCCGGACGGGCGCGCGGTGCTGGGCGGGCGGCTGCGGCTCGGCGACAAGCTCATGCTCTCCGGCCGCAACCTGCACGAGCTGGGACTGATGAACGGCACGATCCTGTGGCTCGTCGAGCACCGCGAGGCCGACGAGGCGCTCGTGGTCGCGGCCGACGGCGCGATGATCGAGCTGCCCGAGGACGAGGCCCCGCGGCTCCAGCTCGCCTGCGCGTGCTCGATCCACAAGGGCCAGGGGATCGAGCTGCCGGTCGCCGTCGTGATCGCGCACGCCGCCGCCGCCGGAGCGTTCTTCCTGCGCCGGGAGATGCTCTATGCGGCGATGACGCGCGCGCGCCGGGCCACGCTGGTCGTCGGGCAGCGGGCGGTGGTGGGCCGGGCGGCGGCGACGCCGGACACGGCGCGGCGCCACTCCCGCCTCGCCGCGCGGCTCACGGCCTGATCGCGATCCGGCGCAGGAACCGGCGCAGGCGCTCCAGCGGCGGGACGGCGACGGCGCGCAGCACGACGGTGCCGTCCGCCCGCCGCTCCGGGATGAGTTCGATATGCGTCATCGCGGTGCAGGATGGCGGCGCTTCCTGAGGCGGAGATCAAGCGGCGCGCTCCTCCCCCCACAGCTTCGGGCGCAAGCCCGAGGCCCGCGCCGCCGGCCGGGCGATCGCCGCGCGCACCGCCGCCTCCGTCCCCGCGAGGATCAAGCGCCGCCGCGCGCGGGTGACGGCCGTGTAGAGCAGCTCGCGCGTCAGGACCGGGGAGGCGGGAGGCGGGAGCAGGACCGCGGCGGTGTCGAACTGGGAGCCCTGGCTCTTGTGGACCGTCATCGCGTAGACGGTCTCGACGGCGCCGAGCCGGCTCGGGCTGAGCTCGGCGACCTCTCCGCGGCGCTCGAACGCGGCGCTGACGCGATCCGGGCCGGTCGCGACGACGACGCCGGTGTCGCCGTTGTAGAGCCGCAGGCCGTAGTCGTTGGCGGTCACGAGCAGCGGCCGGCCGGCATACCACTCACCCGCGGCGGCGATGTCGAGCTCCGCCGCGAGCCAGCCCTCGACCTGGTTCATCCACGTGGCGGCGCCGTGCGGCCCGCGCCGGTGCGCGCACAGCACGCGGAACGCCCCGAGCGATCCGATCGCGCGGGCGGCGTCGCCTGCACGGGCGGCGGCGATCACCGCGCGGGCGGCCGCGACGGCGCCGTCGCGGACGGAGGCCAGCGCATCCAGGGCGCCGGGCTCGGCGACGTCCACCGGGATCCAGGTCACGCCTTCGGGCGCGCCGGCGAGCGCCGACATAACCGCGTCGGCATCCCACTTGCGCACGGCGGTCGCGAGCGCCGCGATGCCGGCGCCGTAGCGGTGCACCCGCTCGAGCACGACGATCCCGTCCCCGACCGTCACGCCGGCCGGCGGATCGCCGGCGACGACGTCGCGACCGGTCGCCTCGGCGAGGCGGCGCCGCGCCGCGGGCGCCATCCGCAGGCCGTCGGTCGCCGGGCCGACGATGTCGCCGAGCACCGCGCCGGCCTCGATCGAGGTGAGCTGTCCGGGGTCGCCGACCAGGACGAGCCGCGCTTCGGGACGGACCGCCTCGGCGAGCCGGGCCATGAGCGAGAGCGAGACCATCGACGTCTCGTCGACGATCACGACGTCGTGTGGCAGCCGGTTGCCGCGATGGTGCCGGAAGCGGCTGTGGCTGCCGGCACGCCAGCCGAGCAGCCGGTGCAGCGTCGACGCCTCCAGCGCGAGCAGGTGCGCGCGGACGCCCTCGTCGACCGCGAGCGTGCGGGCCTCGCCGTGCACGGCCTCCTCGAGCCGGGCCGCGGCCTTGCCGGTCGGGGCCGCCAGCGCGACGAGCGGCGCCGCGACGCCGGAGGCGGCGGCCTGCTCGGCCAGCAGCGCGACGATCCGCGCGACGGTGGTCGTCTTGCCGGTCCCCGGCCCGCCCGCGACGACCGCGAACCGGCACAGCACCGCGGATGCCGCCGCCAGGACCTGACTGCCGTCGTCACGCCCGGCGAACTGGCGCCCCAGGCCGTCGGCGAGCACGTCCAGCCGGACGTCCGCGGGCGCTGCCTCGCTGAACGCGCGCAGATCGGCGGCGAGCCGCCGCTCCTCGCGCCAGTAGCGGTCCAGGTAGAGCCGCGTCCCGGCGAGTCGCAGCGGCCGATCCGCCGCCGCGAGCCCGCTCTGCTCCAGCCGCCGCGTCCCGGCGAGTCCCAGCGGGCGATCCGCGTCCGCTCCGGTCGCGACGAGTCCGCTCTGCGCCAGCCGTCGGATCCAGCGGTCGACCTCCGGCCACGGCAACGCCGTGAGGTCGACTGGCTCCTCCGCCTCGACGGTCGCGCTGCCGCGGATCGTCGCGAGGTCCACGTAGACGTGCCCGAGCCGCGGGCCGCGGACGGCGAGCGCGACCGCCAGCGCGACCGACGGGTCCTCCGCGCCGGCGAGCTCGGCCAGCCGCCGCGCCACGTGCACGTCGGCGGCCGAGAGCACGCCGGCGTCGTTGAACGCGCGCAGCAGCCCCGGCGCGCGCTGCGCGTGACGGACGTCGAACGCGTCCTCGATCACGCCGGCCTCGCGCCGTCGAGCGCGTCGCTCAGCGCCTCCACCAGCGCCCGCGCCGGCCGCCACGCGAACACGCCGCACGGCACCCCGTCCACCGTCGGCGTCGCGGCGCCGGTCATGCCGCGCACGAACAGGTAGAGGACGCCGGCGAGGTTGCGCTCGGGGTCATAGCCCGCCAGCCGCCAGCGCAGGTACCGGTGCAGCGCCACGGTGTAGAGCAGCGCCTGCAGGCCATAGTGCGCGCGGTCCATCTCGGCCGCGAGCGCGACCGGGCGATGGTGCCAGGCGCTCAGCTCCTCACCCGGGGCGGCGAGCCGGTTGGTCTTGTAGTCGACGATCGCGAACGCCTCACCCGCCCGGACGACGAGATCGATGCTGCCGGTCAGGTAGCCGCGGACGCTGGGGCGCAGCGCCGGGTCGCGCAACCGCTCGGCGTAGCCCGCGAGCGGATCGCCGGGCGGGAGGTGCTCGCGCAGCACCGCAGCGATCGCGGCCAGCGCGAGCCGGCCTGTCGGGGCGTCGCCGCCCACGAGCGGGAGCTCGAAGTCAAGCTCGTCGAGGCGGTCCGTGCGCCGCACGTCACGCAGCCGGACGCCGGCGAGCAGCGGGCCGAGCGGCGTCTCGATCGCCGCACGCAGCCCGGCCACCGCCTCCGCCGGATCGCCGATGTCGACGTGCCGTCGCGCCTGTGTCGCGGCCACGTGGCGCGCGAGCTCGGCGGCGAGGTCGGGCGCGGCGAAGTCGGTCGCCTCGAGCACCCGGTGCACGAACGTCCCGACGTGCAGGCCGACCGGCATCGCGCCCAGCAGCGACGGCGTGGCGCGCAGCGCGGCGCCATCGCCGGCCGGCCGCGGCCCCGGCAGCGTGACGGGCGCCGGCTCGTCGGTCACGACTACCTCCTCGGGCTCGCTCGCGACGCGCACCTCGTGCGCACCGGCGGTGAGATCGCTGTAGGAGGTGCGCCGCCAGCGCCGATCGAGCTGCCGGTCGAACGCGGCGGCGACGAGCTCGCCCGGCGCGCGCGGCGGACCGGACCAGGCGACCGGCAACCCGAGTACCGAGCGCTCGACGCCGATGCACCCGGGCGCCGCGGCCGCGAGCGCCTCGAGGCGCGCGACCACCGCCGCGTCGGCCGGCGTGCTCTTGCCCGCCGGCGCCACGTTGCCCTGCTCGTCGCGCGCGAACAGCAGCCGCCCGAGCGCCGAGTCGCGGCTGTTCCACGACCCCGCCCACCACACGACGGCCTGATGGCGGGCGCGGGTCAGCGCCACGTAGGCGAGCCGCAGGTCCTCGCCGCGCTGCTCGACGAGATGCTGCCGGCGGTGGCGGTCGAACCCGGGGCCCTCGAGGCCGACGTCGATCGTGCGCACGTCGCCGGCTTCCGGGTCGTGGTAGGCGACCGGCACCCCCTGCGCGACGAAGCCCGGCTCCCACAGGTAGGGGTAGTAGACGATCGGGAACTCGAGGCCCTTGCTGCGGTGGATCGTGAGCACCTGGACGGCCTCGGCGTCGGACTCGAGCCGGCGGCTGCGCTCCTCGTCGCCCGTGTCCTGCTCGGCCTCGGCGATGCGGCGCCGCAGCCACGACGTCAGCGCCGTCGTCCCCAGCTGCGCCGTCGTCGCCGCGGCGTGCAGGAGCTGACCGACGTGGCGCAGGTCGGTCAGCGTTCGCTCGCCGTCCACCGCCGCGAGGACGCGCGCCGGGAGCCGCTCGCTCACGGTCACCGCCTCGGTCAGCGAGGCGACGCCCTTGACGCGCAGCACCCGCGCCCAGTCGTGGAGCCGGCGGTGCACCTCCTCCCACGCCCGCTCGTCGGCGCACGCCACGCGCTCCGCGGACCAGCCCAGGAACGGCGTAAGCGCCGCCGATCGCGCGCGCGCCGACGACGTCGGGCGCTCGATCGCCTCGAGCAGGCGCAGCCACGCGCGCGCCGGCGCCGTGCCGAAGACGCTGCCGGCGCCGTTGATCACCGCCGGGATGCCGGCGGCGTCGAGCTCCGCGCGGATGAGCGCCGCGTTGCGGTGGGTGCGCACGAGCACGGCGACGTGGCCGGGGCGGATCGGCTCGCGGGCCAGCGTGGTGCCGTCGTCGGCCCGGCGCTCGATCTCCGCGCCCGACGACAGCAGGCCGACGACGTCGGCGGCGAGATCGGAGGCGATGTGCTCGCGCGCGGACGCGTTGCGCACGTAGCCGCCCTGCGTGCGCGAGATCGACGGCTCGTCGCGGTGCACGATCCGCACGCGCAGGGGCGCGGCGACCGGCGCGCCCGACAGGCGCGGCGCCCGGTTGGCGTCGGCTGCGCGCACATCCCGGTAGACGATGCCCTCGTGCCCGAGCCGGGCGCCGCCGAACAGCGCGTCGTAGGCGTCGACGAGGCCCTGATCGCTGCGCCAGTTGACCTGCAGGGTCGCGTGCCCGGCCGCGGCAAGCGCCGCCTCGAGGTACGCGTAGACATCAGCGCCCCGGAACGCGTAGATCGCCTGCTTCGGGTCGCCGATGAGCACGAGCGTCCCGTCGCCGAACGCTCGCCGCATGATGTCCCACTGGACGGGATCGGTGTCCTGGAACTCGTCCACCAGCACGACGCGGTAGCGGGCCCGCAGCCGCGCGGCCACCGCGGCGCCGCCCGGTCCCGCGAGCGTCGCGTCGAGGCGCATCAGGAGGTCGTCGTAGGTCATCACCGCCGCGCGCTGCTTGCGCCGCTCGAGCTCGTCGCGGATGGCGAGCGCGAGCCGGCGGCGCATCGCCGGCACCGTGTCGGGTGCGGCGTCCGCGGGCTCGATCGGCGCGCCCGGATTCGCGACGGCGATCGACGCGATCCGCATCGCCTCTTCACGCGTGAACCGCGGCGGCTCGCCGCGGTGAAAGCGGCGCACGTACAGGTCGTCGACGACCTCCCCCACCACGTCGGCCACGTCCTCGACGAACGCGCAATCGCGCTCGACGTCGCCGGCGATGCCGAGCCCCCCGAGCACCTCCTGGCAGAAGCCGTGCGTCGTCGTGATCGTCGCCGCGTCGAAGTCGGCGAGCGCACGCCCAAGCCGCTCACGCCGTGCCCGGACGGCGTCGGGCGGGGCGTCCGCGAGCAGCGCGACGACGTCGTCGCGGTCGCTCGCCGGACCGCCCGCAAGCGCCCGCTCCACGCCGACGAGGCGCTCGCGCACCCGCTCGCGCAGCTCCCCTGTGGCCATCCGGGTGAACGTGACGAGCAGGAGGTCGCGGAGCGGCATTCCGTCGGCGACGTAGCGCGCCGCGAGCGCCGCGATCGTGTACGTCTTGCCCGTTCCGGCGCTCGCCTCCAGCACCGTGACGCCGGTCGGGAGCGGGCCACAGACGTCGAACGGGCGGCTGTCGGCGGCAAGGCTCACCGGTCCGTGACCTCCTCGTGGGCGAGGAGGCCGTCCCACAGCCGGCGGGCGTAGCGCCCGAAGCGCGTGACCTCGCGCTCGTCCCAGCCGTCGCCGCGCTCGTCGGGGCGCGGCGGCTCCTCGTTGAGCTCCGCGAACGTGCGGACCCCGCCCAGCACGAGCTGGTGCTCGGGCTCGCGATCCTCCTTGTCGAACGCGAAGCCCGACTCCCAGGCCTCGCGGCCAGCCGCCGCGGCGTTCGTCCCGGCCGACGCGTAGGCCGCGGAGGCCATGCAGGCGAGCGGCGGCGGCTCGCGCATGCCGCGGTCGTAGAGGTCGACCAGCGTGACGAGCTGCTCGCGTGCGGATGCGCCGGGCACCGAAGCGATCCGCGCGATCGTCACCCTGGCGTCGGTGCCGTGGCGGGCGCGCCCGATCGTCATCGCCTCGTAGCGACGATCCGGATACGCGTTCGTGAGGGCGAGCAGCCGCACCCACGCCGCGAGCCGGTGGCGAGGGCTCACGCGCGAGTAGGTCACCGTGCGCAGGACGTCGCCGGCGACGTCGGGCACGGTGCCGCTGAGCGTGCGGCCGCCGGGCAGCGCGAGCTTCACGTCCAGCGACCCGCGCTCGCCGGTTCCGGCGTGCGCGAGGATCGCGTCGAGGACCGGCACGACGCGCTCGACGACCGGCTTGCCGAGCACGCCCGGTGGCAGCGTGCCGCGCGCGATCTCCGCCAGGACCGCCGCGCGCGACTCGGCGCCGGCGAGCCGGGCGTCGAGCAGGCGCCGGCCGACGCCCCACAGCGCCAGGCCGTCGAGCTCGACCGGCAGCGCGTCGTCGGGCTCGTCGGAGAAGTCGGCGACGCTGATCCCGAGCCGCTGGCGCAGGAACGCGCGGACCGGGTGCTGCGCGAAGCGCACGAGGTCGTCGGCCTCGATGACGGTGGCCGCCTGGTCGGGCAGCGGCCCGGCGAGGAACGGCCCCGGCGCGGCGCGCTCGCCGTCGAGCGCCCGCGCACCCTCGAGCGTGACGCGGTCAAAGCTCCACGGCCGCTCGGGCACGAGCGCGCCGACGGTGAAGTTGCGCGCGTCGAACGGCTGCAGCGGGTGCTGCACGACGACGCGCTCGCGGCCGACCACGTCGAGCAGCTCGCCGACCGGCACGGCCGGCGGGCGGACGATGTTCGTGCGCTCGTCGTTCCCGGTGTAGGTGACGATCAGGCGGTCGGTCGCCGCCATCAGCGCGTCGAGCAGCATCTGGCGGTCCTCGGTGCGCGAGTCGCGCTCGCCCACGTGCGGGTCGTCGAGCAGGAGGTCGTCGCCGTCGCGCGGGGACTTGCGCGGGAACACGCCGTCGTCGAGCCCGAGCAGGCAGACGACCCGGTGCGGCACCGAGCGCATCGGGACCAGCGTGCAGATCGTCAGGTGGCCCGTGCGGAAGTTCGTGCGCGTGGGACGGCCCTGGAGGCGCTCGGCGAGCAGCGCACGCACCTCCGCGGGCACGAGCCGCGTGGCGTGGCCCGCGGCCTCGGTCACGACGTCGTCGAGCAGGCGCTGCAGCTGCGCGCGCTGCCAGGCGTCGGGCTGGGTCGTCGCCGTGAGCGCGTCCGCGGCGGCCGCGATCGCCATCGCCCACGCGTCGATCGGCTGCGCCGTGCCGAGCTGCTCGAGCGCCGTCTGCAGGCGGTCGACGAACTCGGCGAAGCGGCCGGCGAGGTCGATCGCGCCGCTCTCGACGTCGTCGAGCGGCAGCACGCCCGCGAACAGCCGCTGCTCGTCCTCGGTCATCGTCACGCCGACGAGCAGCCGATCGAGGCCCGACCGCCAGGTGCCGGCGGCCAGCGCGTCCAGCTTGAACGGCGCCCGGTGAGCCGCGTCGAGTCCCCAGCGGATCCCGCTCGCCGCGACCCAGTCCTCGATCCGGGCCAGGTCGTCGTCGTCGAGCCGGAACCGCCGCCGCACCGGCTCGCGATCGGCGAGGTCGAGCACCTGCGACGCGGTCAGCCGCTGCCCGGCAAGGTCGAGCAGCTGCGCGACGACGCCGAGGATGGGGTTGGTCTGGCGCAGCGACCGGTCGGCGAGCCTGACCCGCAGGTCGGGGGGCCGCAGCTGCGCCGGGAGCTCGTCGTCCTCCTCGGACACCTCGCCGGCGCCGAACGTCGCGTGGATCAGCGGCGCGAACGTCTCGATGTCCGGGCACATCACGATCACGTCGCGCGGCTCGAGGCTCGGGTCCTCGGCGAGCAGGTGCAGGATCGCGTCGCGCAGCACCTCCACCTGGCGCGCGCGGCCGTGGCAGGCGTGGACCTGCACGCTGTCGTCGGGCGGCGCGCTCGCGAGCGCCGCGCGGTCGGCGCGGATGTCGGCCTGGAGGCGGGCGAGCAGCGTGCCGGCCGCGTGCTCGACCGGGTGGTGGTGGTCGACGTGCTCGCGGCCTGCGCCGGCGACGAGCTGCAGCTCGCGCGCGTCGTGTCCCCACGAGGCCAGGAGCCGGTTGACCGGCAGCGTGGTGGTCTCGTCGTCGGCGCGGCGGACGACCAGGTGCTCGACGGTCTCGGCGATCCGCTCCCACAGCGCCGGCGACGGGTGCAGGAGGAACAGGTGGACGTCGCGGTGTGCGGACAGCGCGCGGAGCACGCGGAGGCGCCCGGCGGGCAGGCGCGTCAGGCCGAACAGCGCGAGCCGTGGCGGCAGCTCGACGAGCGCGGGCTCCGCGCGGAGCCGCGCGCACGCCTGATCGAGGCGCTCGGCCGGGCCGGGCGCCCCGATCCGGTCGCGCAGGCGGCGCCACACCTCGGCCTGCCACTCGCCCTCGGACCCCCCGGTCGCCCACGCCCGGATGAGGTCGGGGCGCTGCAGCGCGTAGCGGTCGAAGAGCTCGGCGAGGTGCCGGACGGTGCTGAAGCGACGAGCGCGGGGCGCGGGGGCGGACGAAACTCCCCCCAGACGAGCGGCGAGGATCCATGCCCACGGCTCCCCCCGCGCCTCGTCAACCACTTCGCGCAGCAGCCACACCATCCGCTCCGGCAGCCACGGGTCGGCGTCGGGCGCGATCCCCGACGCCACCGCGATCGCCCCGTTCACCAGCGCGCGCGGCGTCGGGAACTCGACGTTCGCGCAGATGCCGTCGGCGGGGCAGGCCGTCGCGCCGAGGCGGTCCGCCATGCGCTGCGTCAGCCAGCGCTCCATCCCGCGCGTCGGCACCGCGACGACCTCCGGCGCGAACGGGTCGGGCAACGGGTCGGCCAGCAGCCCGCGCAGCGCGCCGACCAGGCCGTCGGCCCGTTCAGCTCGATGGATGTGGAGCACGCGGCAAGTCTGACGCGGGGTCCGGCTCCCGCTCCCGCCGACGACCGCCCGGCGGGCGCTGCGCTCCGCTCACGGAGCGTGGCTCGTGTCGTTCCAGAGCCAGATCACCCGACGCTCGCGCTCGTAGCCGAGGTCGCACAGGGCCGCGGTGCTCAGGGCCAGGGAACCCGCCGCCTCCGGCGGCAAGCCGAGCCAGCGGGCGCCGAGGATGCGGAGGATGTGGCCGTGCGCGAAGAGCGCGACGTCACCGCCGGCGGCCTCCGCGCGGGCGATGACACGGTCCGCGCGGGCGGCGGCCTCGGCGAGTGGCTCGCCGCCCGGCGCGCCGTCCGTCCACAGGTCCCAGCCCGGCCGGTCGACGCGGATCTCGGCGGTCGTCAATCCCTCGTAGTCGCCGTACCCGAGCTCACGCAGGTCGTCGTCGGTCACGGCGGATTCGGCGAGGCCGGCGAGCCGAGCCGTCTCCTGCGCCCTGGCCATCGGACTGGCAAGGACGAGTGCGAAGCTCCGGCCGCCCAAGCGCCGGCCGAGCGCCTCCGCCCCGGGCCGTCCCTCGTCGAGCAGCGGAAGGTCGGTCCGGCCCGTGTGCTGGCCGGAGCGGCTCCACTCCGTCTCGCCGTGGCGAACCAGCAGGACGGAGGGTCCGGTGCGTGCCATCCGCGTACTATCCCAGCAACGTCGTCCGCTGAGCCCACCGAGGCTCGTTCAGCGGCGCGCGGGCTAAAGCTGCTCGCGGCAGCGCACCACCGCCTGACGGGCACCGGCGCTCGAGATCAGCGCTCGACACCGTTCGCAGCCGCAACGCCGCTTACATTTAGAGGATGCCTGCCGAGCCGTCTGACCCCGACGAGGCCGCCCGCGAGGCCGACGAGGCGCGCCGGCTGCGCGCTCATCGCGACGCGGCGCTGACTCCGGCCGAGCGACTCGCGCGCGTCCACGAGCTCTGCCGGCAGCTCGCCGGGATCCGTCCGGTCGCCAGGCACAAGCGCTGATGCTGCCCGACCTCGCGGGCGCGATCTCGGCCCTCAGCCACGCGGGCGTTCGCTTTGTCGCAATCGGCGGGATCGCGGTCGCGGCGCACCGGGTGATCCGCGCGACCGAGGATCTCGACCTGGTGCCAGACCCGGCGCGCGAGAACATCGATGCGCTTGCGAACGTCTTGGTCGCGCTCGGCGCCCGTCTGCTCCGCAACCCCGAGCGCGAGGTGGACGCCGAGGTCCGCACCGCGCTGCACCGCAGCCGGAACCTAACGGTGACCACATCGCGCGGCGACATCGACATCGTGCAACGGCTTCCAGGAGTGCCGTCGTTCGCGATCCTCGCCACCGACGCTTGGGAGGCCACGATCTTCGACGTACCGTTTCTCGTCTGCTCGCGCGCGCACCTGATCGCGATGAAGCGAGCCCGCGGGTCGGCGCTCGACCAGGCCGACCTCGAGCGGCTGCTCGACCCCGGCCACTGAGACGCTTGCACGGGCAGGGCTCGGCGAAGGGCGGATCACGACTTGTCCCAGGTCACCCGCTTGCGTCCGGCCCGGCAGCGGTAGTGGCCGACCGGGAGTCCCTCGTCCTCGGTGATCACCGTGCACCGGTACTCCCGCACGCGAAACCGGCGCGGCCCCGAAACGAAGTTGTGGCGCCTCGCTACCCGCCGGACGAGCTTCCTCGCCGAGCGGCAACCGGTCCCCGTGGCGCGGATGTCGAACGCTCCGTCCTCGGTGGCCGGCGTGAAGACGATCGTCCCGCAGGCGACGCCTGCACTGGCCGCCGACGCCGGCGAACCGCCCGCGAGCACCGCCAGCGCGCTCAGCAGCGCTGCAGCCGCCACGGCTCTCCGGACTCGCGTCGTGCCCATCGCCCGGGCAAGCCTACCGCGACCGAGGGACTGCACCGGGTGACCCGACGACCGCGTCGGGTAAGCCCTCCGCATGGAGCTCGTGATCGTCGACGCGACCTACCCGGACGACTCGATCGAGCGGGCGGCTGCCGGAGAGCTGGGCGTCGCGGTCCGCCGCGCGCTCGTCGACGCGCCCGGCGCGATCCCGGCTGCGGTCGGCGACGCCGAGGGCCTGCTCGTGCACGTGATGGCGATCGACGCCGCGGTGCTCGAGGCCTGCCCGGCCCTCCGGGTCCTCGGCCGCTACGGCGTCGGCGTCGACAGCATCGACGTCGACGCCGCGACGGCCCGCGGCATCGCCGTCGTCAACGTCCCCGACTACGGAACCGAGGAGGTCGCCTCGCACGCCGCCGCGCTCGTCCTGACAGTGGCGCGCCGCGTGCCGGAGGCCGACCGCCTCGTGCGTGCGGGCCGCTGGGACGACTGGGCGGAGCTGCGGCCGATCGCTCCGTTGGCCGACTGCACGCTCGGGCTGGTCGGCATCGGCCGGATCGGCTCCGAGCTGGTCCGCCAGATCGGCCCGCTGTTCGGCTCGGTGCTGGCGGTCGACCCGTCGCCCGCGACGATGCCCGACGGCGTCGAGCGGGTCGAGCTCGAAGCGCTCCTGGGCCGCAGCGACATCGTCTCGCTGCACCTCCCGCTCACCGCTGACACACGGCACGTGATCGACGCGGCGGCGCTCGCGTCGATGCGTCCGCATGCGGCGCTCGTGAACGTCTCGCGTGGTGGGCTGGTCGACCAGGCGGCGCTCGCGGCGGCCCTAGAGCTCGGCCGGCCGCGCTTCGCGGCGCTTGACGTCCTCGACGAGGAACCACCGCCCGCCACCGAGCCGCTGCTGCGCTCGGACCGCGTGCTGCTGACCAACCACATCGCCTGGTACTCCGAGCGCGCCATGCGACGGCTGCGCCACGAGCTCGCCGAGCGCTGCGCACGCGTGCTCCGCGGCGAGTCCGTGGCAAGCGTCGTCAACTCCGAGGGGCTGCGCTAGACGGTTGCTCGAAGCCGGCGCGTGAGCCGTGGGAGTACGCTCAATGCATGGCCGGCTCGCAAGCGCTCATCAGGCCCCGCCGCCGCGTCGCCGCAGGCGTCTGCGCCGGGCTCGGGCGGAGGTTCGGCGTTTCCCCCACGCTCGTTCGGGCGCTCTTCGTGGCCTCGTGCCTCCTGCCGGGCCCGCAGGTGCTGCTCTACGCGGCGCTCTGGATCATCGTGCCGTCCGAGTGACCGTCGGCGGCGCCGCGGTGGCATGAACGGCCGCGATTGCCCATCATCAGGCGATGGCCGAGACTCACAGCGGCGCCCCGGCGTCCCCATTGACGCCCCGCGAGGCGGTCGCCGCCATGCACATCACCGCTCCGAGCGAGCGCAACCCGAAGCTCGCGGGGCTGCTGGCGGCGGCGAACGCCGACACCCAGCTCAAGGCGCGCTGGCACGCGGCCCAGATCACTGCCGAGCGTCTCGGCATGAGCGACCACTCCTGGGTGCATCTACGGATCGTCGTCAACAGCGCGCTGCGGGTGTTCCGGCTCCTCCGCCAGCGCGGCGTCCGATCGTCGCTGGAAGTCGACTACGGGCTCGAGGCGACGGACGCCGAGGTCGTCATCGCGGGCGCCTGCCTGCTGCACGATCTCGGCATGTCGATCCACCGCACCGATCACGAGGCGTTCAGCCTCTTCCTCGCCGCCGACTGCCTGGATGGACTGCTCGCCCGCGTCTACGAGGATCCTGAGCGGACGATCGTTGCGTCCGAGGTGATGCACGCGATCATCGGCCATCGCAAAGGTGGCGTCCCGCTGACGCTCGAGGGCGGGATCGTGCGCGTCGCCGACGCACTCGACATGGAGCACGGCCGCGCCCGTGTCGCCTTCGAGACCCGGCTGCCCAACATCCACTCCCTGTCGGCCGCGGCGATCGACGACGTCCGCATCATGCCCGGCGAGCAGCGCACGATCCGCGTCGAGATCGACATGAACAACTCCGCGGGCGTGTTCCAGGTCGACCAGCTGCTCGCCAGCAAGCTGCGCGGATCCGGACTGGAGGACCACATCGAGGTCGTCGCCCAGATCGAGGCGGAGCACGAGAAGCGGCTGCTCACCGTGTATCGCATCTGAGAGCTGCCGCATACTCCGCAACGCCTACCTTGGTTGCAATGCGTTGGTCACTTGAGTTGTGTGCGGGTGTCGCCGCGGCGATCTGTGCCGCACTGACGGTTGGCTGCGGCCGCGAGGACCAAGAGAGCAGCGCCTGCGCCGCGGCCGTCATGATCGACGATGTGCCTTACATCGGAACCACGATTCCCGCGGGCCGTCGGGTCACCCTCGGTGCTCCAGTCAAGGGGATTTCGCCACGCTGCAACGACGGCGGAGGACCTGAACCCGATGTCGACGCCCAGGTGGCCTCGATCGCCGGAGTTCCCGTGGCGGTTGCAGTCGTGGAACCCAACGCACCCCAGGCCGTCTACCTCGCTCCGGGCTACCTCCCCGACCTCGCTTCACACCCTCTGCGAGAGCTGCTGCACGGCGGAAAGCGTCGCTGGATCGACGCCCGGGACCGTCGTCGCTGTCGAGACACCGCGCACGTCAGCGGAATCCTCGACGAACGCGACGTGCTCACCGGCACGTTGAAGACCCACGGCACGATCATCGCCGTCGACGGACGTACCGACTACCACGGTCCGCTGCGCAACGGACTGCCCTATCTGACGGGCGGCGAGCACCTCGACGTGCGAGGCAAGCGCTGCCGTCACCGCGAGTTCTTGATCGCCGATCGTGTTGAGGTCAGCCGCTGAGGCTCGAGCGGTAGCCTCGGCCCCAGAGTGGCTCGAACTGGGCTCGAGGAGGAAAACCGACGGCGAGGTGCCTGGCACCGGACGCTGGTCTACTTCGGTCTCGCGCAAGGCGGCCACCGGCCCGGCGCGTCGAGCCGAACCTCCGATGAGGTGACGGAGCTCCTGCGAGCGGACACCGCGGGCGCGATGCGTGCCCGGCCGGCTCGTAGGCTGAAGGCATGAGCCGAACCGAAACCGCCGACGGGCGCTGGCTGGCGCTCGAGGGCGCCGTGAACGCGCGTGACCTCGGCGGCCTGCCGCTCGCCGGCGGCGGCCAGACGGCGCATGGGGTGCTGCTGCGCGCCGACAACCTGCAGGACCTGACCGGTGCCGACGTGCGCCGGCTCGTGGACGAACTTGGCGTGCGGCTCGTGATCGACCTGCGCACGGGGGTCGAGGTGGCGCTGGAAGGTCCCGGCCCGCTCGTGCGCGACGGACGCGCCGAGGTGCGCCACCGCTCACTCCACCCCGAGTCCGGCGAGCGCACCGACGTGGACGTCGACGCCGTGCTCCCATGGCAAGCGCGCCGGCGCGACGGCACGGAAGAGCAGACGCCTGCGATGCGCTCCTATCTTGGCTACCTGCGCGACCGGCCGGACTCGATCGTCGCCGCGTTGCGCGACGCCGCTCATGCCCCTGGCGCGACGATCGTGCACTGTGCGGCGGGAAAGGACCGCACCGGCGTGGTGTGCGCCCTGGCCCTGGCCGTGGCGGGCGCCACCCGCCAGGCGATCATCGCCGACTACATGGCGACCGGCGACCGGATCGAGCCTCTGATGGCCCGGCTGCTCGCCTCGGCGACCTATGCCGACGACCTCCACGGGCGCCCGGCCCACGCCCACCGGCCGCGTCGCGAGACGATGGAGCGCGTGCTCGCCGTGTTCGACGAGCGCCACGGCGGGCCGCTGGAATGGCTGGAGGAAGCCGGCTTCGGCGCCGACGACGCCACTGCGTTGCGCGGCCGGCTGGTGGCCTGACCGGCGGGAGCGCGTCGGCTGCGATTCATGCCCACGCTGACGCGCCAGGACTCCGTGGCGTCGTCAAGACCGCGGTCAGCGCAAGCGGAACGCGTACGTCGCCAGGTCGTGCGGCAGCCCGCGATACTTACCCGCATGGCGTTCGTCCCGCCCGCCCGTCACCTGCTGCGCGCCAAGGATCTCGCGGACGCCCGGCACTTCGAGCCGCTGCACGTGGACGACCTGGCCCGCGCCGCCGGCCTCTCGCGGGCGCACTTCAGCCGCGAGTTCCGGCGCGCCTTCGGCGAGGCGCCCCACGCCTACCTCCTCACCCGGCGCCTGGAGCGCGCTGCGGCGCTGCTGCGCATCACCGACCGCTCGGTCGCGGACATCTGCTTCTCCGTGGGATTGCAGAGCGTCGGCTCGTTCACCACGAGCTTCACGCGCACCTACGGCGCGTCGCCGACCGCCTACCGAGCCACGTTCCCGCCGGCGGCCCACCACGCGCTGATCCCGACGTGCGTGCTGCGCGCCTATGGCCGTCCGCAACGCAGCACGTTTCGAGAAGACAGCGCGCCCGCGCGCGGCTAGCGTGGCCGGCCACCGTACCGTCGACCCAGGAGGACCACCCCGATGATCAGGATCGCCAACGCGCAGCTGTGGGTGCACGATCAGGACGAGGCGCTCGCGTTCTACACGCAGAAGGTCGGAATGGAGGTGCGCACCGATGTGACCGTCCCCGAGATGGGCAACTTCCGCTGGCTGTCGGTTGGGCCGGCCGGACAGTCCGACGTGGCGATCGTGCTGATCCCATCCCCGGCTCGCCCATCATGGACGCTGAGACCGCCGAGCAGGTGCAGAGCCTCACGGCGAAGGGCTTCGCGGGGACGATCTTCCTCGTCACCGAGGACTGTCAGGCGGCGTACGAGGAGCTCAAGGGCCGCGGCGTCGAGTTCGTCGAGCAGCCCGAGGAACGCCCGTACGGGATCGACTCGGCGTTCCGTGACCCGTCGGGCAACCACATCCGGCTCACGCAGGTCCAGGGGATCGGCGCGGCCTGAGCCTCTTCCGCAGACCCGAGTGCTTCCCGGCATGAGTCAGCCCGCGTCGTCGACCGAGCGCGAGGTGCCGGTGTCTACATGTCGTCTCGGTGCACGAGCGCGGCACCCTGCGTCAGACCTGGCTGGGCGAGGAGCCCGCGTGACAAGCGGGTGACGGCTCGGTCACGCGCCCTACCGCGGGCGAGTCACCAGGCCCAGTGCCTCGCTCTGAACCTTCCGCTACCGGCGCGAGGACGGCATCGCGGTCGTCCCGCTCGCGCTCCTGGGGCCCTGACCGTGACTGACTGTCCCGGGACATTCGGCTCGCCGCCGGTCTGGGGGCCGCTCGCCTGACCGCCATCGCCGCCGTAACACCGACCTTGTAGCTCCAATGATGGATTCGCGATACGTTGATCCGCGCCCCCGGGCCGGCGCTGGGTCAGCGAGAGCCGAGCGGTCCGGCACGCCGGTGGTTCGCGCCTGCCTCCTGCGGGCAAGCTCTTGCGATGCACAGGATCGTGATGCCCGGCGTCGCCGCGGTGTTCTTCCCGCGAGCGGTCGTCAACGCCTACGTCGTCGACGCCGACGTCCTCACGCTGGTCGACACAGGGACGCCCGGCGCGTCCGGAGTGCTCCTGGCCGCACTGCGCGACGTCGGCCGGGATCCGTCGGACGTCGGGCGGATCCTCCTGACCCACCGCCACGCCGACCACGCGGGCAACGCCGCCGAGCTCGCGCAGCTGACCGGCGCGACGGTCCACGTGGCGCCGCTCGAGGCGCTCTTCGTCCGCGACGGCGCCGAGCAGCCGCGGCCGGCGCCCGCGACGCCCCTCGGTCACGCGCTCGTCCCCTACGTCAAGCTCGCGCTGCCGTGGACGTTGCCGCCGATGCCCGTCGAGGAATCGCTCGGCGACGGGGCAGCGGTCGGTCCATTCCGGGTGATCGCCACGCCCGGACACACCAGCGGCCACGTGTCGCTGCTGTGGGAGGAGCGGGGCCTGCTCTTCGCCGGCGACGCCGCCGCCAACCTGACGCGCGTCGGGCCGCATCCGGCCGCCGACGACCCGGCGGCGGCGCGCGACAGCTTCTGGCGCCTGGCCGAGCGTTCGTTCGAGAGCGCGTGCTTCGGCCACGGTTTTCCCCTGCGGTCGGGGGCGGCGGCCGCGTTCCGCGCGGTCCGCTGACGAGCTCCGCGCCGGTCCGCGGCGTCCTGCCCAGGCGCCGCGCCCAGCCCGTAGGACTCCACCACGTGCGGGACCGGGCCGCGGAACAGCCGGAACGAGATCCGGTGCGGGTGCTCGAGCCGCACGGTCTCGACCGTGGTGCTGGTCAGCCGGCGCACATCGCCGTGCAGATCGAGCTCCGGCTCCCCGTCATACTCCTCGGCGAGCTTCGCGATGAGTCCGCCGACGACGTTTCAAGAGCGCGGCCGCCAAATCGTCGACGCTGCGGCCGCACAGCTCGAGGCGGCCATCCCCGGCGCCCGCCGCGGAAGACCGCGTCGTCTCGCGGGCGCCGACGCGGTCTATGTCCAGTTCGGCGACGTCGAGCTCCCGCAACAGCTCGCCGTGTGGCTGTTCGCCGCCGAGGAGGGAAGCGCGAGCTCCGTGCCCGGGGCGCTGGATGCCATCGGCGTCGGGATCAGGCACGACGGCGGCGAGGAGCTCGGTCGCGGCGCCTGGCGATTCCGGCGGCTCATGCCGTTCTCATGGCACCAGCACATCGACGCTCGATTCGAGGGCTATCGCTGGTTCTGCCCCGTCGCCGACCTCCCCGCCGATCCGGCGGCGGCGGGCGCCGTGATCGGCGATCGCGTGCTCCGCACGCTGCGCGCCGCGCGTGCCGTCGGCCGCGCGTGAGTCCGACGCGCACGTGACTCACCACGGCGTGCGTTGAATTGCGGGCGTAGCTGGGCTCGAAAGACGAGCACCGGCGGCAAGGCGCCTGCCACACACTCGGCTGACGTTGTCGCCGTCGAAGCCGAGATCTCGCTGCGGGCACGGTACGCAGGCCACCACGCATACAGGGGTACGGCTAACCCGAGCGATCGAGCGGCGCGTCGCCGATAGGTTCGACCGTATGCGCAAGCTTGCCGCCTGGTGCCACGACCGGCGCCGCACCGTGATCGGCCTCTGGGTCGCCGCCTTCATCCTGTCTGCCGCGCTCTGGGGCACCGCCGCCGGCGACTTCGTCAACAACTTCCAACTTCCGGGGACAGAGTCGCAGCGGGCCTACGATCTGCTCAGCGACCGCTTCCCGGAGCAGTCGGGCGACACCGCCAACGTCGTCTTCGCGGTCGACGAGGGCGGCGTGCTCGACGCCGGTAATCGCCCCCAGATCGAGCAGGTTCGCACCGAGATCGAGAAGTCGCCCGAGGTCCTCGCGGTCGGCGATCCGTTCGCACGCGGCGCACCCGTCTCGCAGGACGGCAAGATCACCTTCGCCCAGATCCAGTTCCGCAAGGCCGCGGGTGAGGTTGACGCCGCGCAGGTCAAGACGATGGCCGAGGACACGCTCGCGCTCGATGGCAAGGGCGGCGTCCAGGTGGCGCTCGGCGGGGACATCATCCACTGGTCGACCGCCGAGCAGGGCGGGGCCGGTGAGATCTTCGGCCTCCTGGTGGCGGCGATCGTGCTGTTCCTGACGCTCGGCGTGGTCGCGATGGGGCTGCCGTTGCTCAACGCCTTGTTCGCGATGGTCGTGAGCCTCGCGCTGATGGCGGTGGTCGGGACCCGACTCGTCGACGTGGTCGACTGGTCGCCGCAGTTGGCGGCGATGATCGGGATCGGCGTCGGCATCGACTACGCGCTCCTGATCCTCAACCGCTTCCGGCTGGAGCGCGGCGCCGGGCGCGACGTGCGCGACGCGACGCGACGCTGGTCGCGATCGACACGTCCGGCCGCGCGGTCCTGTTCGCGGGCGTCGTCGTCGTGATCGCGATGCTCGGCATGTTGCTGCTCGGCATCTCGTTCCTCTACGGGCCCGCGATCGGCGCCGCGCTCTCGGTGCTGTTCACGATGGGCGCCGCGCTGACGCTGATGCCGGCGCTGCTCAGCAAGATCGGCGGCCGCATCAAGCCGGCGAAGAACGGCAACGGTGGTGGCGACGCCGACCTGGCCGATCGCGAGAGCGGCTTCGCCGCGCGCTGGAGCGGCTTCGTCGCGCGCCGGCCGCTGCCGGTGGCCGTCCTCGCGCTCGCGGTCCTGATCGCGCTTGCGCTCCCGGCGACCCACATGCGGCTGGCGACCAGCGACGCCAGCACGTACAAGAAGGACGACACCACGCGGATCGCCTACGACCTGCTCAAGCAGGGCTTCGGGCCCGGCTTCAACGCCCCGCTGCTCCTCGCGGTCGAGCTGCCGCAGGCGGGCGACGAGGCGGCGCTACAGCAGATCGGCGACGCGCTGGGTGCTCAGGACGGGATCGCGCAGGTCCTGCCGCCCCGGCTGAACGAGCGCGGCGACACCGCGACGATGATCGCTTACCCGGAGACGACGCCGCAGGACGAGCGGACCGACGAGGTGGTCAAGCAGGCCCGCGACGAGACGCTGCCACCGATCGCCGAGCAGACCGGCGCGCGCGTGTCGATGGGCGGCACGACGGCGAGCAACCTCGACTTCGCCCAGACGATCCGCGACAAGCTCCCGCTGTTCATCGGCGTCGTGGTCGGGCTCTCGCTGCTGCTGCTCGCGGTCGTCTTCCGCTCGCTGCTGATCCCGGTCAAGGCCGGCATCTTCAACCTGCTGTCGATCGCAGGCGCGTTCGGCGTCGTGACGCTGATCTTCCAGGACGGCAACCTGGCAGGCCTGTTCGGCGACGCGACGGGACCGATCGAGTCATTCCTGCCGATCATGGTCTTCGCCGTCGTGTTCGGGCTGTCGATGGACTACGAGGTGTTCCTCGTCTCGCGCATGCACGAGGAGTGGGTGCACACGGGCGACGCGAAGTACGCGGCGCGCCACGGGC
>JBPCNM010000484.1:0-3184 GCA_051001255.1 Solirubrobacteraceae bacterium | reverse complement strand
GCGAACACCGACCGCAGCCCTCACCGCGACCAACTCGCCGTCCCGATCACCGCGAACACGCCACACCCACCCGCAAGCCGGAAAACCGCCCGCCACGCCCGCCAATCGGTGGATCCAGGCTCAGAGCAGTCGGCCCGCCGCCGCCCCGCCGGCCGTCAGCGAGCTGTAAGGGGACCCGCGTACGCTGCTCCCATGAGCCGGCCGATCGCCGACTACGCACTGCTCGGCGACTGCCATTCGGCCGCCCTGGTGGCGCGCGACGGCTCGATCGACTGGTGGTGCGCGCCGCGCTTCGACTCGCCGAGCGCCTTCGCACGGCTGCTCGACCCGGATGCGGGACACTTCGCGATCCGGCCGGTCGAGGCCTACGAGGTCGAGCGCGACTACGTCGAGGAGTCCATGGTCCTGCGCACCACCTTCCGGACCGCCTCCGGCGCGTTGCGCCTCACCGACGCCATGGCGCTCGAGCCCGGCGCCCGCGGGCACGACATCGGGCTCCGTTCCCCGCACGCGATCGTGCGCCTCGCCGAGGCGCTGTCCGGACGCGTGGAGATCGCCGTCGAATTCGTGCCGCGCCCCGAGTACGGCTTGGTCGTGCCGGTGCTCGAGCGCGTCGAGGCGGGCGTGCGCAGCCGCGGTGGCGCGAGCGCGCTCCTGCTGGCGACCGGCGTCGACCTCCAGCTCGACGGTGCGACCGCGTCGGGGCGAATCGTCCTCGCCGACGGGGAGCGGGCGGGCTTCACCCTTCACCACGGCCTGCCGCGGGCGCGCTTCGAGCCCCTCGACGCCGCACGCGCGCTCGCCGACACGGAGGCGGGCTGGCGCTCCTGGGTCGCGGACCACGGCGGCTACCACGGCGCCTACCGCGACGCGGTGAACCGCAGCGCCCTCGTCCTGCAGGCGCTCACCTACCAGCCCAGCGGCGCGATCGTCGCGGCGCCGACCACCTCGCTGCCCGAGATCGCGGGCGGCGAGGCCAACTGGGACTACCGGTTCGCCTGGCTCCGCGACGCCAGCCTCACCCTGCGCGCGCTGTGGGTCGCCGCCTGCCCGGACGAGGCGCAGCGGTTCTTCGAGTGGATGGCCGCCGCCGTCGGCCCCCAGCGCGACCGCCATGTGCAGATCATGTTCGGGGTGGAGGGCGAGCGCGACCTGACCGAGCACGAGCTCGACCATCTCGCGGGATACGGTGGCAGCCGGCCCGTGCGGGTCGGCAACGACGCCTGGCGCCAGCGCCAGCTCGACGTCATGGGCGAGGTCCTCGAGGCGGCGCACATCCTCCGCGACCAGCTCGACGAGAACGATCCGTTGACCACGGACTTCCTGTGCGACCTCGCCAACCGCGCCGCCGCCGGTTGGCGTGACACCGACGCGGGGATCTGGGAGGCCCGCGAAGGCGAGCGCCACTACACCAGCTCCAAGCTCATGTGCTGGGTGGCGCTCGACCGCGCGGTGAAGCTGGCGCCGCAGCTGGGGCCCCACGCACGTCCGGAGGCGTGGGCGACCGCGCGCGACGAGGTCAGGGCGGCGATCCTCGAGCGGGCCTTCCACGAGGAGCGTGGGGTCTACGCGGGCGCGTTCGGGTCCGATCGCCTGGACGCGAGCGTGCTGCTGATGCCGATCATGGGCTTCGTGCCCGCCGCGGAGCCGCGCATGCGTGCGACGATCGACGCGATCGACCGCGAGCTCGGCCACGACGGCCTCGTGCGGCGCTGGACGGGAGCCGACGAGGAGGAGGGCGCCTTCGTCATCTGCTCGTTCTGGCTCGCCAACTGCCTCGCGCGGGCCGGCGAGCTGACCCGCGCCCGCGCGGTCTTCGAGCACGTCGTCGGCCACGCCAACGACGTGGGCCTGCTCGCCGAGGAGATCGATCCGCGCAGCGGTGCGCTGCTGGGCAACTTCCCGCAGGCGTTCTCGCACGTCGGACTCGTCAACGCGGCCTGGAGCATCGACGAGGCGACCCGCCGCACGCCGAACGGGCCTGCATGAAGCTCGAGCCCGGCTCGCAGTTTCCCGACCTCGACCTGCCCGACCACACGGGGCGTGAGCGCCGGCTCTCCGAGCTGGCGGCCGGTGACCCGGTCGCGCTGCTGTTCTCGCGCGGCTGGTGGTGCCCGAAGGAGCAGCGCCACCTGCGCGAGATCGCGTCCCTGCAGGACGAGTTCGAGGTGGCCTACGCCCGCCTGGTGGTGGTGAGCATCGACGCACCGGAGGTGCAGTCGGCATTCCGGGCCGGCCTCGGCGCGCGCTTCACGTTCCTCTCGGACGCCGAGCGGCGCTGGCTGCCGCGCCTCGGCCTGCTGGAGGAGACCGACACGCTGCACGCGCCCTATCGCCCGGCGGCGTTCACGTTGCGGCCCGACCTCACGGTCCACCGCGTCTACGACGGCTACTGGTACTGGGGTCGGCCGACGGCCGAGGACCTGCGCCAGGACATGCGCGCGATCTCGCGCGCCGTCCGCGAGGACTTCCGCTCGTGAGTGCTCCCCCGCGAGGCGCCGCGCAGATCGCCTTCGACGGCGCCGCCCTGCACGCCGACGGCGGTCCGGGCCGGTGCTTCATGCTCGACGCCCGCTGCCTGCGGGGCGAGCCGGTCCTCGACGCCCACGCCCACGTCTGCGCGCTGGCAGACGCGACCGCGGCGCTCGCGTTCGACCAGCCGGAGGTCCAGCAGGTGCGCCGCGACGCCCTCGCCTGGTGGATCGGACAGCTGGGCGACGCGCTGGTCTGCCTGACGACGCTCGCGCTCGACGAGGCACGCTACGGCGGCGCGATCACGGTCACCCGCGAGCCGGTCGACTGGTCCGACGACCCGTTCGCGCGCATCTTTGCAGGCACGGTCGTTCGCAGCGGCCTCTTCTGTGCCGTGCCGCCTCCCGCCGGCCCCGTGATCGAGCGCTACGCCGGCGTGGCGTGGCCGGGCGGGACGTTCTCGACCTGAGTCCGGCGGCGCGGGGCCGTGACCGACGCCGCTCAGCTCTCGACCGGAGCCTCCGGGTCGACGGCGCCGCCCTGGCCGCCGAGGCGCTCGAGCAGCCGCTCGATCGGCTTGCCGCCGCTGGGCGCCTGGATGTCCACCGGCTGGTCGACGTCGCTCAAGGTGAGGACGACGCGCACCGTCTGCGCCGGGCCGCCCGGGCGCTCGCGCACCGCCATCGTGGCCTCGATGCGGCGCGGCTTGCCG
>JBPCNM010000483.1:0-9210 GCA_051001255.1 Solirubrobacteraceae bacterium | reverse complement strand
CTGCAGGCGCGCGGCGCTGGCGGGGTCGTGGTCCGCGTCGGCGCGGAGGGGGCGTGGGTCGCGGCGCCGGGCGCGCCCGCCGAGCTCGTCGCCCCCCCGCGCGACGAGCAGGTGATCGACGAGATCGGCGCGGGCGACGCGTTCGCGGCCGGCTTCACCTACGGGCTGCTCGGCGGCCGCGCGCCCGCAGAGTGCGTCCGTCTCGCCCACACGCTCGCCGCGACGGCGCTGCGCGGAACCGGCGACTGGGAGACGCTGCCGCGGCTGGCGGAGTTCAGCCCAGGACCTGGAGGCCGTCCGGCAGGACGCTGAACACGGCCTCCTCGTGCGGCCCGACGTAGTCGCCGTCGACCTGGACCGGCACGGGACGGTCGTCGACGGAGCGCACGCGCAGGTCGTCGAGCCCGTCGAACGCGTGCACGCGCCGATGCTCGCCGAGCTTCGCGTGCCGCGCGAGGAGCCGGTAGCTGATCGTCGGCAGGTCGATCGCGTTCGCACGCGTGAGCACGACCCCTGAGAGGTCGCCCGACTGCAGGTGCGCGCCGGCCGCGAGGTGCACCGGGCGGCGGCGGAAGTAGGTGTACGGCTGCGCGTTCTGGACGAATACGCTGACGCCCTCGGTCTCGCGCCCGCCGCCGGCGGCGACGACACGCGGGGGGTTGACGACGTAGGACTCCATGAACGTCGCGACGGCGGCCTGCGCGTAGTACCACGGCCCGAAGCGCGCCTTGAGCCGCGGGTGGCTGTCGACCCGCTCCACCACCGTCGCGTCGAGGCCGGCGCCGGCCGAGAACGTGAACCAGCGGTCGTTCACGCGGCCCAGATCGACCGCGCGGGGCCGCCACGCGTCGGCGAGGCGGAGCAGGTGCTCGGTCGCGTCGACGACGTCGGTGGGGATGCCGAGCATGCGGCAGTACACGTTGGTCGCGCCGCCCGGCAGGCAGGTGAGCACGGTGCCGGACCCGGCGAGCCCGTTCGCCGCCTCGTTGACCGTGCCGTCGCCGCCGAACGCGACCACGACGTCATAGCCCTCGTCGGCGGCCTCCCGGCACAGCTCGATCGCGTGTCCGGAGCGCTGCGTGTCGACCGCCTCCACCTCGAACCGGCCCTGGAGCGCGTAGACCACCAGATGCTTGAGCCGCACGGACATCGTCGTGGCGTAGGGATTGACGATGACGAGCATCCGGCGCGTGGGCGTCCGGAGCGGGGCGGTGTCGGCGAGCCGCTCGAGCGCGGCGGCCTGGGCGGTGGGGACCATCACCGATCCGAACACCAGCACATCCGGGACGTTACGTGCACTCCCACCTTCCAGTGGGCCTTCTCGCAAAGTTCCACCCGAAATCGGCGGTCACCGATCACCGCCAGGCTGCGCACTGTCTCGCTTCGCTCGCCACCGGCTTCGCCTCGCGACCACTTGAAATCCCAGAGGGATTCCTGCGGGTCTGCGTCCTTGCCTGGCGGCGCCGGCGACCGGTCTTTCGGGTGCAACGTCACGAGAAGACCCACTAGCCTGGCGCCGATGATCGCCGCCATCACCGCAAGCGCGTTCGCCGCCGTGGAGGTGCTCGCGCCCGCCGGCGTGGAGGTGCGCAGGCTGCCCGACGGCGCCGACGTGGGCGCCTTCGTCCTCCCAAGCGGCGAGGACGCGGACGGTCTGGACGGGCGCGAGGCGCTGCGGGTCGTGCAGACGCTCTCCGCCGGCACCGACTGGGTCGAGCCGCACGTCCCGCCGTGGGCCACGCTGTGCAACGCCCGCGGCGCCCGCGACATCCCGGTCGCGGAGTGGGTTGCCGGTGCTCTGCTCGCCGCGGTCTACGGGCAGCTGCGTGCGGCGCGCGTACGCACCTGGGAGGACGCCCAGCCCGGCGAGCTGCACGGCATGACCGTGCTGATCGTCGGGCACGGCTCGATCGGGCGCGCGGTCCAGGCTCGCCTCGAGCCGTTCGGCGTCCGGGTGATCGGCGTGGCGAGCCGGGCCCGCGACGGGCTGCACGGGGCCGACGAGCTGCCTGCCCTGCTGGGGGCGGTCGACGCGGTCGTCGTGCTCGCGCCGCTCACCGACGCGACGCGCGGGCTCGTCGACGCGGCCTTCCTCGCCCGCATGCGCGACGGCGCACTGCTGCTCAACGCGGCCCGCGGCGCGGTGGCCGACACCGAGGCGCTGGTCGCCGAGCTGGCCAGCGGCCGGCTGCGGGCGGTGCTCGACGTCACCGATCCCGAGCCGCTGCCGGACGGCCACCCGCTGTGGGCGCTCGCGCTCGCGATCACGCCGCACAACGCCGGTGACACCGCCGCCGCCGACGAGCGCGCGGTCCGACTGGCCGCTGAGCAGCTCGAGCGCTTCGCGCGCGGCGCGCCGCTGGAGAACGTCGTGCGCCCCGGTGCGCGGGAGGCGTGATGCGCTCCGCTACAGCCACCCGCGGCGCCGGAACAGCGCCAGCAGCCCGCCTAGCACGATCACCATGAAGACGATCACGAAGTAGAACGCGTCCCGGAATCCCGCGCCGGGAACCTTGACGTTCATGCCCCAGATCGAAGCGATCAGCGTGAGCGGGAGGAAGATCACCGAGAAGGCCGTGAGCACGCGGAAGACCTCCGAGGAGCGGTGCGCGATCGCCGACTCGTTGGTGGACTCGAGCGCTTCCACGACCTCCTTGTAGTTCTCCAGCATGTCCCAGATGCGCTCGGACGCGTCGACGATGTCGTCGAAGTAGATGTCGAGATCATCGGCGATGTAGCGCTGCTTGTTGCGCTCGAGGTCCGAGAACGCCGCGCGCTGCGGGCGGATCACCTTGCGGAAGTTGATGATCTCCTGCTTGGCGTTGGAGATGTCACGCACGATCTCATCCTCGCGGCCCTCGAAGATGTCCTCCTCGATCCGCTCGAGCTTGTTGCCGATCTTGCGCAGCATCGGGAACGAGGCGTCCACGCAGTCGTCGACGATCTTGTAGAGCAGGTAGCCCGGCCCCTTGGAGAACAGCGAGTCGCGCAGGTCCTCGCTGGTGCGGCAGCGCTCGAACAGGTACTCGAGCGGCTGCAGCGGCTCGTTGGGGAGCGTGATCAGGAAGTCGGGGCCGACGAACAGGTCCAGCTCGGCCGCGTTCAGGCGCGAGACCGCCTTGTCGTAGCGCGGGAAGTGCAGGATGCAGAACAGGTAGTCGTCGTACTCGTCGACCTTCGGGCGCTGGTTGCGCGAGAACACGTCCTCGTAGTCGAGCGGGTGGAACTCGAAGCGCTCCTCCAGCCAGGCGCGGTCGATCTGGCGTGGACGCTCGATGTTGACCCAGCGGAGGCCGGGGGCCTCGACGATCTCGACCCGCGGGTCCTCGCGCTCGGGACTGCGCGGGTCAGCGACGCGTGCGCGTGCGGCGCGCCGACCGAAGGGGCTCTTGGGCAGGCTCGGCATGCCGGCTACTGAGAGGGTCGTCGGTCGGGAGCATCATCTCGGCTTCAATTCTACGCCGCCTGCGGAAATCCGGCATCCGGCCGATCATCTCGATTGAGGAACGCCGGTGGGTTCGCTACCGTTCTTCGCCACATAGCAGCACGCATCAAGAGGGGTGGAGGGATTGGCCCAATGAAACCCCGCCAACCATCCGGTCGCGCGAGCGCCGGGAACGGTGGCAATTCCATCAGGTTCCAAGAGAAAGCCTGGGAGATGCGGTGAAGGGCAACGCCTGAGTCGTCGCTCCCGCCGCAGAACCTCCGGGCGGCGAGAGGACAACCGAGCGATGCCGGCGCAAGCCCTGAAGTGCAAGGAGTGCTCCACCACCTATCCACTCGAGGCGCGCTACGTGTGCGAGCGCTGTTTCGGGCCGCTGGAGGTCGCCTACCGGCCACCCGGCTCGGGTCCTGAGGAGCTCAAGCGCCGCATCCAGGCGGGCCCGCACTCGCTCTGGCGCTACGCGGACTTCCTCCCGCTCGAGCGCACGCCCCGCGCGTCGCTGCCGACCGGCTGGACCCCCCTGGTGCGCGCCGATCGCCTCGCCGAGCGCCTTGGCCTCGGCGAGTTGTGGATCAAGAACGAGACGGCGAATCCGACGCACTCGTTCAAGGACCGCGTCGTCTCCGTCGGGCTCGCGCGGGCGATCGAGCTCGGCTTCGACACCGTCGCGTGCGCCTCTACCGGCAACCTCGCCGGCGCGGTCGCCGCCCACGCCGCCTACGCGGGCCTGCCCGCCTACGTCTTCATCCCCGCCGACCTCGAGCCGGAGAAGATCCTCTCCGCGGGGGCCTACGGCGCCCAGATCGTCGGCGTGAAGGGCAACTACGACGCGGTCAACCGCCTGTGCACCGAGGTTTCGGGCGAGCGCGAGAGCTGGGCGTTCGTCAACGTCAACGTGCGGCCCTACTACGCCGAGGGATCCAAGACGCTCGCCTACGAGACCGCCGAGCAGCTCGGCTGGGAGGTCCCCGACCGGGTGGTCGCGCCGATCGCGTCCGGGTCGCTGTTCACCAAGGTCGCGCGCGGCTTCGAGGAGTTCATCGATGCGGGGCTCGTCTCCGGCGCGGTGCCGGCGATGCACGGCGCGCAGGCCGAGGGCTGCTCCCCGGTTGCGCAGGCCTACGCCGCCGGCACCGACGTGTGCCGCCCGGTCAAGCCTGACACGATCGCCAAGTCGCTGGCGATCGGCAACCCGGCCGACGGCCCGTACGCCGTCGACCTCGCCCGCCGCACCGGCGGCTCGGTCGACGCGGTGTCCGACGACGAGATCCGCGCCGGCGTCCGCCTGCTCGCCGAGACGACGGGCATCTTCACCGAGACCGCGGGCGGCGTGACTACCGCGGTGCTGGCCAAGCTGGCCGAGCGGGGCGAGATCGATCCGGGCGAGCGCGTCGTGGTCTACATCACCGGCGACGGGCTCAAGACCCTCGACACCGTGCGCGGCACGTTCGAGGTGGCCGAGATCGAGCCGCACTTCGAGGCGTTCGAGGCCGCGCTCGGGCGAAGCGTCGCCGAAGGCACGCTGATGACGAGCGCCGAGGCCTTTGGCCGAGACAGTCACGAGGCAGGTGCCTGATGGCCGTCACGATCAAGATCCCGACGCAGCTGCGCGCCGTCGCGGGCGGCGCTGCCGAGGCGCACGCCGACGGCGGGACGGTCGGCGAGGTGCTCGACGGGCTCTACGCGCAGCACGGCGAGCTGCGCGACCGGATCGCGGGCGAGGACGGCGAGCTGCGCCGCTTCGTCAACGTCTACCTCAGGGGCGAGGACATCCGCTTCCTGGACGGCCTCGCCACCCCGGTGGCCGACGGCGACGAGGTCACGATCCTACCGGCGGTCGCGGGCGGCTGAGTGTCGGCCGGTCCTGACAGCCCGACGCCGGCGGCGAGCGGCGGCCTGGCGTACCGGCACTTCGGGACCGAGCGCCTCGACCCGCCGGCAGACGGCGCGGCCGCGGCGCTCGTCATCCCCCCGCGCGACGGCTTCGCCGACCCGCATGCGCTGGTCGTCCGCGAGGACGTGCTCGCTGCGGTCGGCGGGCCGGAGGCCGTCCGCGGTGGGGCGCTCGCCGACCTCGCGGCCCGGATCTCGGCGGCCGGGCACGCGGTCGAGTCCCGCGAGGTCGCCGCCGCACCGCGCCGGCCGACGCCCGCCGCGCTGCACCGTGAGGGCTCGGCGCGCCTGTGGCTGTTCCGCCGCCACCCGGAGCGATTCCCGCTCCCGCGGCCGAAGGATGTCGGCCTGCTGCGCCTGCCGGCGATGGCGCTCGGCGCGCTGCACGCCAACGGCGCACCCAGCGACCCGCAACGGCCGGCCGGCGGCCGCGCTCGTTCCGATCGACGAGTGTGAGGCGCTCGAGGATCCTCTCCGATCCCGACGCCGTCACGGCTTGATGCTGCGCGGGGTCAGGAATACCAGCGCATGCGGGGCATCGGGTCGGGCCGGCGCCTGACCGGAGCGCCGGAGCGCCGATCGACCAGGCTCGTCGAGTTCCGCGGCGCTTGCCGGCGGCGGCGGGTGAAGAGATGCGTGAACATGCCTCTCATTCTACGACGTAGCGTCCTGAGACGCAAGTTGCCGCGACGCGACCTGCGGTGAGGGCGGTCTCAGGCGGCGCGGCGCGGCGGCGCGAAGTCGTCGGCGCCGACGAGGTCGAGTTCGAGTGCGGCGCTCAGGCAGACGGCGAGCGCCTCCATGCTCTCCGTCACCGACCGCTCGTAGGCGTCGACCAGCAGCTCGCGCCACGCCGCCTGGCGCTCGTCGAGCTCAGCCAACTCGCCGCGGCTGCAGCACTCCTGCATCCACGTGAAGCACTCCGGGCAGCGCAGGTCGACCATCATCTCGCCACCGCTCCCGGGCCGCGAGCGCAGCGGCTGCAGCAGGGCGGACCCACAACTGGGGCACAGGCTCATGGCGGCCATGGAGGGCGAGGGTACGCCCGCGCGCGGACGGAATCCGGGCGTCTGGGCCGGGTCGATCGGCGCACGATACGATGAGGCCGCTCGCGCCAGTAGCTCAGTGGATAGAGCGCTGCCCTCCGGAGGCAGAAGTCGGGGGTTCGAATCCCTCCTGGCGCGCTGCAGCTCGCGATCATCAGCGATACCCACATGCCGAGGGGCGACCGCGCGCTGTCGGAGCCGTGCCTGGCGGGGCTGCGCGCGGCCGACGCGATCCTGCATGCCGGCGACCTGATCGCGGTCGAAGTGCTCGAGCTGCTGGAGTCGCTCGGGCCGCCCGTGCATGCGGTGCACGGCAACGTCGACGAGCCGGCGCTGCGGATGCGGCTGCCCGCCGTCCGGACCGTGGAGGCCGGCGGCGCGCGGCTCGTCGTGACCCATGACGGCGGGCCGGCCGGGGGGCGGCTCGCGCGGTTGCGGCGCCGCTTCGGGGACGCCGACGCGGTCGTGTTCGGCCATTCGCACCTGCCGCTGCACGAGGAGCGCGACGGCTTCCACACCTTCAACCCGGTTTCGCCGACCGAGTGCCGGCGCGCGCCGACGCACACGATGGGGCTCGCCACGGCGCACGACGGCCGCCTGGCGTTCGCGCATCTGACGCTCTAGTGGCGGCCTCCTGCGGCGAAAGTCACGAGGGGGGAGCACTCCGTCAATCTCGCGGGGATTGCCGTCGTCGACGTGGCAGGGGGGTTCGTAAGCGGAAGCGCCTGAGCATCTCGGCATCCCGACCGCGAGGCTAAGGTGCCCGGACCATGGATCTGTCGCTCTTCTTCGCGGGAACGGCCGGATCCGTGCCCTCCGCCCGTCGCGGCCTTCCGGCGCTGCTGCTGCGCGCCGGTGGCGACCGGCTGCTGTTCGACTGCGGCGAAGGGACCCAGCAGCAGCTGCTGCGCTCCATCGGGCTGCCCGAGCTCGACGCCGTCTTCATCACGCACTACCACCTCGATCACTGGCTCGGCCTGCTCGGCATGGTCAAGACGTTCGACCTCCGTTCCCGCGACCGGCCGCTCACGCTCTACGGCCCGCCTGGGCTGCGCACGCTGATCGAGGGGATGCGCCCGGTGATCGGGCGGACCGGCTACAGGCTCAGCCTGGTCGAGCTCGAGCCGCACGAGGAGGTCCGGCTCGGCGGCTACCTCGTGGCCGCCTTCCCGGTGGAGCACCGCATCCCCGCCTACGGCTACGCGTTCGTCGAGGACGACCGGCCCGGGCGCTTCGACGCCGACGCGGCGCGCGTGCTCGGCGTCCCCGAGGGGCCGGCGTTCGGCCGGCTCCAGCGCGGGGAGGAGGTCGGCGGCGTGCGGCCCGAGCAGGTCGTCGGGCCCGTCCGGCCGGGGCGGCGGATCGTGATCTCCGGCGACACGCGGCCGTGCCAGACGACGGAGGTCTACGCGCACGGCGCCGACCTGCTCGTCCACGAGGCGACGTTCCTGGAGGACGAGCGCGCGCGGGCGCGCGAGACCGCGCACTCCACGGCCGGGCAGGCCGCCGAGCTCGCGAAGGACGCGGGTGTACGGCTGCTCGCGCTCACGCACCTCTCGACGCGCTACTTCCCGCGCGACGTGCGCGACGAGGCGCGCGCCACGTTCCCGGGCACGGTGGTGCCGCGCGACTTCGACGCGATCGACGTGCCGTTCCCCGAGCGCGGCGAGCCCGCGCTGGTCAAGGCCGAGCGCGAGCCGGACCCCGCCCCGATCGCGCCCTAGTGGTCCGTCTCGTAACTTTCGGGTCGATTGTTGCGAGACGGGGCACGAGTGCAGCGACGCACCGCGCACATCGAGCCGTGGGACGAGGGTGACCTTCCGCTGCTCGAGCAGCTCAACGGCGACCCGGCGCCGCTCGGGCCGCTGGTCTGCGGAACCGGAGGGTCAGAGGTTCGACTCCTCTCGGGCGCGCTGAATCGCCCTGGAAACGGCTTCCATCGTTCTCGGATGAGTGCTCACCCGGGGGTGCCGTCCGTCCGTCGTCTCGCGGTCCGGACACGAACCAACCGCTCGTGACATCGGGTACAAGCCGCAGCCTGCACTGCTCATCCGGCAGCCTCGATGCCGGCAGCGGCCGGCTGGTGTGGGTCGCCGCGGGCCGCGACCGCAAGACCGTCGAGAGCTTCCTCGACGCATTGGGCGAAGAGCGCTACAAACAGATCGAATTGGTGTCCTGTGACATGGCCGGCTGGATCAGCGGACCTGTCGCCGAGCGTCTGCCCGACGCGGTCCGCTGTGTCGACCCGTTTCACGTGATCCAGTTTGCGACCGACGCGCTGGACGAGATCCGCCGCGAGGTCTGGAACGACGCGCGCCAAGCGGGCCAGACCGCGGTCGCTAAAGACCTCAAGGGCGCGCGCTTCGCGCTGTGAAAGAACCCCGAGAACCTGACCGCCCGCCAGGCCACGAAGCTCGCCTCGATCCAGCACACCAACCGCCGGCCCTATCGCGCCTACCTGCTCAAGGAACAGTTGCGTCAGATCTACCGGCTGTCCGCGCCGGCCGCGATCACGCTCTTAGACAAGTGGCTGACCTGGGCGCGCCGCTGCCGTCCGCCGTGACACGTAGCTTGTCCACCAGCCCAACACGCTTCACCATCTGGGTGATCCCCCGAGCCTTGAGTTGCGAGCTTCAGCAACCCGCATCCTCCCTGCTCAGGCGGACGTTCCCGCGCCCCGGCCCGCCGGGGCGCGGGCACTTAGGGAGTGTCCCTCAATTAGGTGATGGGTTGATGGTGTAGTTCCATTCGGGGCGGAAGGGGTCGCGGGTGATGTTGACGGCGGCGAGCTGGGCGTCGGTGATCTCGATCTTGGGGTACTCGTTC
>JBPCNM010000482.1:0-3972 GCA_051001255.1 Solirubrobacteraceae bacterium | reverse complement strand
TCGTCGCTCGCTTCAAGGCGGCGCTCGCGGAGACGGGTCTCGGGGTCGGGATGGCGACCACGAACCTCTTCGCCCAGCCCGTCTTCAAGGACGGCGCCTTCACGTCCAACGACCGCGGCGTGCGGCGCGCGGCGATCGGCAAGGCGATGCGCTCGATCGACCTCGGCGCCGAGCTGGGGGCCGAGGTCTACGTCTTCTGGGGCGGGCGCGAGGGCACCGAGACCGGCATCGCCAAGGACCCGCGCGACGCGCTGGACCGCTACCGCGAGGCGATCGACGTGCTTGCCGAGTACGTGGTAGAGCAGGGCCACGACCTGCGCTTCGCGCTGGAGCCCAAGCCCAACGAGCCGCGCGGCGACGCCTTCCTCCCCACCGTCGGGCACGCGCTGCACTTCATCTCCACGCTGGCGCGGCCCGATATGGTCGGCGTCAACCCGGAGGTCGCGCACGAGACGATGGCCGGCCTGTCGTTCCAGCACGCCGTCGGCCAGGCCCTGTGGGCGGGCAAGCTGTTTCACATCGACCTCAACGCGCAGCGGATCGGCCGCTACGACCAGGACTTCCGCTTCGGCGCGGAGGACCTCAAGGAGGCGTTCCTGCTCGTCCGGCTGCTCGAGCGGGCGGGCTACGGCGGGCCGCGCCACTTCGACGCGCACCCGTACCGCAACGAGGACGCCGAGGGCGTGTGGGACTTCGCGCGCGGCTGCATGCGCACCTACCTGGCGCTCGTCGAGAAGGCGCGCCGCTTCGACGCGCTGCCTGAGGTCCGGGAGGCGCTGGACGCCGCCTCGACGCCCGAGCTGGGCGAGCCGTCGACCAGTGGCATCGGCGAGGCCGACGCGCTCAAGGCCGAGGCCGACCGGCTCGACGAGCTCGCGCTGCGCGGCTACGCCAACGAGGCGCTCGACCAGCTGCTGGTCGACGTGCTGCTCGGCGTGCGCTGATTGCCAGGCCGCCGTGGGACGCGGATCGCGTCCGGTCAGGGCCCGGCCGCGGCGATCACGAGGCGCGTCATGAGCTCGGCGGCCCTGCGGCGGCTGAGTCGTCTGCGGCGCACGAGCAGCCGCCAGGTCGCGAAGTCGATGGCGAGCTCGGTGGCTGCCACGAGCTCTCGTCGCCGGTCGTCGGCTACGGGGATCTGGCCGACGAGCGCGTCGCGGATCCGCGCGAGGCCCGGGGTGACGCGCAGCTTGACCATCTCGTGCGTGGTGGGCAGCACCTCCGCGTCGCGGAGCACGTTGGCAAGCATCCCTTCGTTGCGTGCGTAATAGCGGTAGAGCTCGTCGAGCCCGTGGCGCAGCCGTTCGGTCGGAGTGTCACCGGCCCACGCGGCGGGGTCGGGGAGCGGCTCGCGCGCCATGATCAGCGCTGAGCATGCGAGCTCGAGCTCGCGCTGGTCGGGGAAGTGCCTGTAGACGGTGAGGCGCGGCACCCCTGCGCGGTCTGCGACTGCGCTGATCGTGGTTCGGGCGGGGCCGATCGTGGAGTGCAGGTCGACGGTCGCTTCGACGATGCGCCGGCGCGTCGCGCTCTTTTGCTCGGCTCTAGCGGTCGACGGCGTCGCCACGGCCAACACCGTAACACGGTTGTTACACGAGTCTCACGGTACCCGGCGGTCGGGCCTACCGATCTGTTACAGTCGTGGTACGTAACAGTTGTGTTACATCAACCGAGGGAGCGACGATGTCCAGTAGCCAAGCGGCATTGCCCGCCGCCGTGAGCGGTCCAGGCGCCGGCGACGCGCGGTGGTGGTTCGGCCAGCTGGCCTTGATCAAGGCCAGCGCGCCAGAGACAGATGGGCGCTACACGCTCGTCGAGATCGTCGTGCCGCCCGACTACGCGACGCCGCTGCACGCTCACGGGCGAGAGGACGAGGCGTTCTGGATCCTCGATGGCGAGGCGGTCTTCGACGTAGGCGGCACGACGTTTGACGCTTCGCCGGGCACCTATCTGCTCGCTCCGCGTGGCGTGCCGCACCGGTTCACCGCGGGCGCATGCGGCGCGCGCGTCCTGTTCCTGTTCACACCCGGCGGGTTCGAGCGCTACATCGAGGCCACGAGCGTGGCGGCGGGCCAGGCGACCGTTCCACCGGCAGACGTGACGCCGCCGCAGAACGTCGCCGGGATCGCTCGCGCCTTCGGCACCGAGATCTTCGACGACACCACGCCCGCCCACGACTGACCGGCGAAAGGATCGACCATGCACTCCAACGTCGCTCTACGGTCACGGGGCGCCGTGCGCTCCCCCGAGCTCGGCGCGCTGGCGACCGGAATCCGGCTGGGCGCGCTGTTCGGCCCGTCGGTGTTCGGCGTGACCGCAGCCGGAGTCGCGCTTCCGAGCGTCGCCAGCGCGCTGCCCGGCGCGCCCGCCACCACGATCTGGGTGCTCACGGTGCACGCGCTCGCGCTGGGCGTCGCCACCGCCGTGTTCGGACGCCTCGCCGACGCCTGGGGCGTGCGCCGCACGCTGCTGACCGGCAGCGTCGTGCTCGGCCTCGGCGCGCTTGTCTGCCTCACCGCGCCCAGCCTGCAGGCGCTCGTCGTGGGCCGGTTCGTCCTGGCCACCGGGTCGGGCGCGATGATGGCCGCCGCGCTCGCGCTCGCCGCCTCCATCGAGCCCGACCTGCGAGCGAAGGTGCTCGCGGGGTTCGGCGCCACGATCGCCGTCTTCGCCGGCAGCGCCACGCTGGCGGGCGGGCTCGTCACCGAGCTGGTGACCTGGCGAGCGACGCTCGTGCTGCCCGTGCTGTCACTGGCCGCGGTGCCGCTCTGCCTGCGCGCCGCGACGCAGCGCCCCGGGTCTGGCCAGCCGGTCGACATCCTCGGCGCCGGTCTTCTGGCCGTGGCAGCGACCACCGTCGTGCTGCTCATCCAGGCCCATACGCTCGCGCTGGCGCCGCCGCTCTTCGCGGCCACCGCGCTGCTGGCGGCGCTCGCCGCGGCCGCCCTGGCGTGGCGCGTGCGCCGGGCACCCGAGGGGTTTCTCCCGCGCGCCCTGGCCGCCGACCGGGCGTTCGTTCTCGCCAGCGCCACCGGGTTCGGCGTGTTCGGCGGGCTCTTCGGCGCGATGTATGCCGTGCCGCAACTGCTCGTGCACGCGCACGGCTGGAGCGTGCTCGACGTCGGGGCCGCGCTACTGCCCGGCGCCGTCGCGGGCGCCGCGCTCGCGCGAGCGGCCAGCCGGCTCGCCGCCAGCCGACTCGGCGGACACCGGCTGCTGGCCGCGCTCGCGACCGCCTTCGCGATCGTGTTGGGCTTAGCGGGGCTCACCGGCGCCGCCATCGTGCCACTCATAGCCGGAACGTTCTTCGGTTTCGCCGCGTTCGCCGTCACCCAGGCGGTACTCACCAACCAGATCTCACGCAGCGTTCCCGCCGCCCAGCGTGGCGCGGCGATGGGACTTCTCAACCTCGCCTTCCTCACAGGCGGCGCAGTCGGCTCGGCGACCGCCGGGGCGCTCTCACGCCCGCTCGGCCTGCCCGCAGCACTGACATGCGTCGCCGTGCTGCCACTCGTGGCCGGAGCGCTCGCGTTCCGCGGCCGAACCGGCAAGACGCTTCGGTAGTCGCGCACGCCAAGGGGCAACAGCCACGGCCCGCGATCGCCGCGAGAATCGGTGGATTCAGGGGCTAGAGCTCTGCGACGAGGCCGGGATCGGCGAACACGCGGCGCAGCGCAAGCCCCGAGGCGCCGCGCACCGCGGCCTCCGCGCCCAGCTCGGACGTGACGACGCCGGGTGCGTCCCACTCGGCCGACAGCACGCGCGCCGCGAGCTCCTCCTCCAGGCCGGGCACGAGCCAGTGGGCGAGCGTGGCGAAGTAGCCGCCGACGACGACCCCGCGGGGGTTGAGCAGGTTGGCGGCGGACGCGACGCCCACCCCGAGCCAGTTGCCGGCCTCGCGCAGCGCCTCCAGCGCGCGCACGTCGCCGGCCTCGGCACGTCCGGCGAGCGCCGCGACGCGCGCGTCCGGCT
>JBPCNM010000481.1:0-3959 GCA_051001255.1 Solirubrobacteraceae bacterium | reverse complement strand
CGCCTGCCCGGCGCAGCGCGCCGGCCAGCGCGTCGTCGGCCGCTCGCAGCCCCGCGGTGCCGGCGAGCGAGAAGAGGAGGACGTCGGGGCGGGTCATGCCGTGTGCCATTCTCCCGCCCCGCCATGCTCGGCACCTTCATCAACGTCGCGACCGTCCTCGCGGGCACGGCGATCGGGACGACGGTCGGCCCGCGGCTGCCCGAGCGCATCCAGGAGCGCGTGCTCGCGGGGCTCGGCATGATCACGCTGGTCATCGGGATCGACCTCGCGCTGGCCTGGGGCCGCGAGGACACGTCGACGTCGACGCCGCTGTACGTGCTCGGCGGCGTGCTGCTGGGCGGCATCCTCGGCGAGGCGCTGGGCATCGAGCGGCGGCTCGAGGCGCTCGGCGACCGCGTGCAGGCGCGCCTGGCGGGGGAGGACGCCCATTCGACGGTCTCCGAGGGCTTCGTCACGGCGTCGCTGCTGTTCTGCGTCGGCTCGCTCACCGTGATCGGCTCGATCCAGGACGGCCTGACCGGCGACTACCAGACGCTAGCCACCAAGGCCGTGCTCGACGGGTTCGCCTCGATCGCACTCGCCGCGACGCTCGGCTGGGGCGTCGGCCTCGCCGCGCTGACCGTGCTCGGCGTGCAGGGCACGATCACGCTGGGCGCCGGCCTGTTCGAGGATCTGCTCGTGGGCGAGGCGCTTGCCGTGCTGACCTCGGCGGGCGGCGTGACGATCGTCGGCATCGCGCTGAAGCTGCTCGACATCAAGGACGTCAAGGTGGGCAACTTCCTCCCGGCGCTCGTCATCGCGCCCGCCCTGGTCGGCCTGGTCCGAGTGTTGTAGCTCCGCCGGGCGCCCACTCTAGCCCGCCATGAGCCCGGGTGTCCGGATCAGCCGGATCGGCTCGTACGGCGGCGTCTTGTCGATGTAGAAGCGGAAGCCGTCGCGTTCCTCGATCGCGGCGACCGCGGCCTCCTGGCGGCGCCACGCGAGCGCCCAGATGATCGCGAAGCCGGCGGCCACCGCGCACACCTGGGGCACGAAGAAGCCGAGGATCGCGGCGCCGAACGTCGAGAACAGCAGCGGCCACAGGCGGTTGATCAGCGTCAGGCCCGGCCGCAGCTCGGGCAGCGCCATCTGGACGCGCGCATCGGCCAGCAGGCGGGCGATCGGAGGGGATGCGGCGTTGCGGCGTCCCAGCCAGCCGCCGATCAGCGCGGCCGCCGTCCACCAGCCGATCGCCACCTCCATCGACGACTGGTCGACCCCGCCCGCCACCCGCACGACGGTCAGCGCCGCCAGCAGCGTGGCGGCGGCCGCACTCAGCAGCACCGTCGCCCTGAGGAAGTCGACGAACCGCACGCGGCGCCGGTCAGGCCAGCAGGGCCTTCAGGAGCTCGCGTACGCCGTCGGTGCCCTCGACCATGGCGTCGGCCTGATCCTGCAGCGCCGGCGGGCCCTCGTCGGAGCGCACGCCGACGCGCACCGCGGTTCCCAGCCGGCCCATCTCGACCAGCTCGGTGAGCCCGCGGAAGGCGTCGATGTCGGTCATGTCGTCGCCCACGTAGATGGCGGCGGCGAGGTCGGTGTCACGCAGCAGCGTGACGATCCCGGCGCCCTTGTCGATCCGGACGGGCGGCCGGATCTCCAGCACCTTGCGCCCCCAGTGGGTCTTGTAGCCGGCCGCCTCCGCCTGCTCGGCCACCTGCCCGATGGCCGCCTCGGCGCCCTCCTCGTCGGGGACGCCGCGCCAGTGCAGCGCGGCGATCGCCTCCTTGTCCTCCAGGCGTACCCGGAGCCGGCGCAGCTCCTCGCTGAACGCCTCGCGCATGAAGCCCTGCACGCGGCGCGTCCACGCCTGCAGCTCGCGGTCGAGCTCCGGCGCGATCGTGCCGGGTCGCAGCACCTCGGAGCCGTGGTTGCCCAGGTAGGCGATCGAGCCGAGCGACACGATCCGGCGAGCGTCGGACGCGCGGCGGCCGGACACGCACGCCACGGTGCCGTACCTGCGCGCGACGTCGATCAGCGGCCGGCGCGTCGTCTCGGGCATGTGCGCGTCGTCGGGCTGGGCCACGATCGGCGCCAGCACGCCGTCCACGTCGAGCAGGATCGCGGACCGCCGCGGATCCTGCCGGAGCGGCTCGAGCAGCGCTTCCAGCGTGGCGTCGGTCGGCGGCATCTCCGTAGTATGGCGAGCGATGGTGCGCATGACGGAGACCACCACGGGCTACGGCTGGGCCGTCGGCAGCCTGGAAGGCATGGGCGAAGGGCCGGGCTTCCGCAAGGTGCGCAGGGAGCTGGGCGTGACCGCGTTCGGCGTCAACGCCGTCGTCATGCCGCCCGGCTACGTGTCGGGACGTCACCTGCACGAGCGCCAGGAGGAGCTCTACTTCGTCCACAGCGGCACGATCGAGTTCACGTTCGACGACGGTGCGACGCAGGTCCTCGGGCCGGGCGGCTTCGCGCGCGTGGACGCGCCGACCGTGCGCTCGTTCCGCAACGCGTCCGACAGCGAGGACGCCGTCTACGTCTGCGTCGGCGGCGCCGGCGGCTACGTGGGGCGCGACGGCAAATTGCCCGAGGGCGAGTCGAGCCCGCGCTAGCCGCCCCGCCGCCCCGCCGGCTGTCGGCACTATGGTTCCAGGGGACATGGGGGACGCCCTGCACTGCCTGGTGGAGATCCCCAAGGGGTCGCGCAACAAGTACGAGTGGGACGATGCTCTCGGCGGGATCAAGCTCGACCGCTTCCTGTTCTCCTCGGTCGTGTATCCAACCGACTACGGCTTCGTGACCGACACGCTGGGCGAGGACGGCGACCCGCTCGACGCCATGGTCTGCGTGTCGGAGCCGACGTTCTCGGGCTGCCTGATCCCGGTCACCGCGGTCGCCGTGCTGCGCATGAGCGACGACAAGGGCCAGGACGACAAGATCCTCTGCGTCCCGCACGAGGACCCGAACTGGAGCGGCCTGCGCGAGCTGGCGGACCTGCCCGGCCAGCTGCGCGTCGAGATCGAGCATTTCTTCTCCATCTACAAGCAGCCCGAGGGCAAGGAGGTCGTGGTCGACGGGTGGTACGAGCGCGACGTAGCCGTGCGGATCATCGACGAGAGCCGGGCGCGCTGGCGGGAGACGCGCTCCTGACGCGCGTGGTCGCGCTCCGGGGCGGTGCCCAGGAGTCCGAGCACCGCGTCGCCTGGTGCGTCGTGCATCCCGACGGCTCCGTGGCGGGGCCGGATCCCGACCTGCCCGTGTTCGCGCGCTCGGCGGTCAAGCCACTGCAGGCGCTCGGCAGCGTGCGCGCGGGCGTGCTCGAGCGGTTCGGGCTCGGCGAGCGCCACCTGGCGCTGGCGTGCGCGTCGCACGGCGGCTCAGACGCGCACGGCGAGGTGGTCGCGGAGGTGTTCGCCGCGTGCGGGCTGGTCGAGGGCGCGCTCGGCTGCGGGCCCGAGCTGCCGCGCGATCCGCGGGCCGCGGACGGCGTGCGGCCGTCGCGCATCCGCCACAACTGCTCGGGCAAGCACGCGTTCGGCCTCGCCCGCTGCCTGGTCGAGGACTGGCCGCTGGACGGCTACTTCCGCGTCGGGCATCCGCTGCAGCGCGCCATGCGCGACTGCGTCGCGGAGGCGAGCGCGGTGTCCCGGCCGTCCGAGGAGGCGACCGACGGGTGCGGGATGCGGACGTTCGCGGTGCCGCTGGCCGCGCTCGCCCGCGCGTTCGCCGGCCTGGCCGGCGGCGGGCTCGGCCCGTCGGGCGACCGCTGCGCGGCCGCGATGTGCGCTCACCCCGAGCTGATCGCGTTCGACGGCGCGATCGACACCGAGCTGATGCGCGCGGAGGAGGGGCTCGTGGCGAAGATCGGCGCCGAGGGGGTGCTGGGCGTCGGCCTGGCCGACAGCCCCGGCCCCACCCCAAAGATCCGCGACCCGTCTCTTCTCCACACCCGACACTTCCGAAGAAAGGGATTTAGT
>JBPCNM010000480.1:0-6491 GCA_051001255.1 Solirubrobacteraceae bacterium | reverse complement strand
CCGCACGACCTCGGCTGCGACGAGTGCCCGGCCAACCTGCTGCTGATCCGCCAGGACGAGGGCCTGGCCAGCGTCGCACTCGCGTTCGGGGCACTGCTCTACGTCCGCGCTGCTGCCTTCGCTTTCCTTGGCGGCCTGCCGCACAGCAACGTCTCCCATCTCGACGCCGAGCTGCGCGCGCGTGTGGAGGAGCTGCGGGCCTCGCGCGCGCGGCTCGTGGAGGCCGGGGAGTCCGAGCGGAGGCGGCTCGAGCGCGACCTGCACGACGGGCCCAGTCGCGGCTGGTCGGGCTCGCGCTCCTGCTGCGCGCCGCGCGGACCCGCGCCGCCGCGGGCGGCGAGCCCGCGGCCCTGCCCGAGCGCGCGCAGGACGAGCTGCAGACGAGCATGGGCGAGCTGCGGGAGCTGGCCCGCGGCATCCACCCGGCCGTGCTGACCGAGCGCGGGCTCGAGCCGGCGCTGCACGCGCTCGTGTCCCGCGCGCCGGTGCCCGTGACGGTGGAGGCCGGCGGGGAGGAGCGCCTCCCCCGCCCGGTGGAGAGCGCCGCCTACTTCGTCGTCTCGGAGGCGCTCGCCAACGTCGCGAAGTACGCATGCGCGACCCAGGCCACGGTGACCGTCCGGAAGCTGAACGGACACGTGACCGTGGACGTCGCCGACGACGGCGTCGGCGGCGCCGACGCCGCCCGCGGCTCGGGTCTGCGCGGGCTCGCCGACCGGGTCGCGGCGCTGGACGGCACGCTCTCGCTCGAGAGCCCGGCGGGTCGGGGAACGCGCCTGCGCGCAGAGATCCCGTGCGGGCCGGTCACGCCGGCTGTCTGATCCGCCGGGGTGCGGCTGCCCGCACCGCGATTGGCTGGGCCGCCGTATCTCGCGGGCGGTCGGCGAGCGGCAGTATCCCGTTCACCCCAGGATCTCGATTCCACGGACGGGATCGCCCCCGACTCAGCCCCAGGTCCCGCTCACCCCTCCTCCCCAGCAACCCCGGGCCAGAGCATTCGAGGCCGTCGCGCTCCCTCGCGCGGCGGCCTCTTTCCGTTTCCAGCCGCGGCTAGCTCGCGGACCGTGGGCCGGCCGTATGATCGGGGGATGATCGATCAGAGCACCGAGTTCGGGGCTCGCGTCGCTTCCCATCTACGCGAGGAGGTCGTCGTCTGGCTGACGACGGTCACGCCGGCGGGATCTCCGCTTCCCAGCCCGGTGTGGTTTCTCTGGGACGGCGCCGAGTCCGTCGTCATGTACAGCATGCTCGGAGCGCGCGTCCGCAACGTGCAGGCCAACCCGCGGGTGGCGCTGAACTTCGCCGGCGACGGCGGCGGCGGCGACATCGTCGTGCTGTCCGGCAACGCCGCGATCGATCATGACGCGCCGCCCGCCGATCAGGCCGGCGAGTACCGGGCCAAGTACGACGAGCACATTGCCCGCATCGGCATGACACCCGAGACATTCGCCCAGCGCTACAGCGTGCCGGTGCGCATCGATCTCGCGCGCCTGCGAGGCCACTGACGGCTCGACGCGAAGCCGTCGTCACCGCCTGGCGGGCCGGAACCGGGCGCGAGCGGATCCGATCGACCAGTGCCGCCGGTGCGTTCGGGCAAGGCGCCCGGGACGCAAGCGGAGCGGGGCTACTCGCCGAGGAGCTGCTCGATCAGGGCGATCATCTCGGTCACCTTGAACGGCTTGGTCATGTAGGCGTCGACCCCGAGCGCGAGCAGGCGGTGACGCTGTGAGGAGTACGCGTCGGCGCTCAAGACGACGATCGGGATCGCGCGGGTGGCGTCATCCGCGCGCAGCGCCTTGGCCACGTCCTCTCCGGCCATGTCGGGGAGGTGGAGGTCGAGCAGGATGAGGTCGGGGCGGTGCGTCCGCGCCAGATCCAGGCCGAGTCCGCCCTGCACGGCCGACATGACCTCCACGTTGCCCAGGCGCGCGAGGATGAGCTCGACGAGGTGAAGGTTCGCAAGGTTGTCCTCGACGTAGAGCACCGTGGCGGTCGGCCGCGCCGCGGGCTCGGCGACGGCGGCCGCGTCGAGGTCGGGGCCGTCCGTGCGCTGCAGGCCGACATGGAAGACCGAGCCCTCGCCGGGCGTGGACTCGACCGTGATCGTCCCGTCCATCAGGTCGACCAGGCGCTTGGACAGCGCGAGGCCGAGCCCGGTTCCGACGATCCGGCTGTCGGACGGGACCAGCCGCTCGAACGGTACGAACAGGCGGTCCAGCGAGCCGGGGTCGAGGCCTTGGCCCGTGTCTGCCACCGAGAGGCGCACGCGCTCGCCGTCGACGCTCACCTCGAGCCGCGCGGTGCCCTGGGCGCGGTTGTACTTGATGGCGTTGGAGAGCAGGTTCATCACGACCTGCTTGAGGCGCTGCTGGTCGGCGATCGCGTACACGTCCGCCTCGCGGCGGGGCGGCGCGACGACGCGCACGCCGCGCTCGGCGGCGATCGGGTCGGCCAGCTCGAGGCATTCGCGGATCAGCGCTCCGATGTGGACGGGCTCGAGCGACACCGTCATCCGGTCGGCCTCGATGCGGGAGAGGTCCAGCAGCTCGTCGACGAGCCCGAGGAGCAGCTCTCCGGCCTTCGTGATCCGCTCGACCGCCTCGCGTTGCTGCGGCTGCAGGTCGTCCAGCGCCAGCAGCTGCGCGAAGCCCAGCACGGCGTTGAGCGGGGTCCGCAGCTCGTGGCTCATGCCCGACAGGAAATCGGTCTTGGCGCGGCTCGCGCGCTCGGCCGCCTCCTTCGCCTCGCGCTCGGCTTCCTGCGCGAGCCGGCGCTCGGTCATGTCGCGCGTCACCTTCGCGAAGCCGCGCGGCTCGCCATCCTCCCCGAACAGCGCCCTGATCACGACGCTGGCCCAGAACAACGTGCCGTCCTTGCGGACGCGCCAGCCCTCCTCCTCGTAGCGACCGTCGCGCCGGGCGATGATCAGCTCGTGCGCGGGCAGGCCGCGCTCGAGGTCCTCGGGCGTGTAGAAGATCGAGAAGTGGCGGCCTAGCGCCTCCTCGGCGGAGTAGCCCTTGATGCGCTGCGCACCGGAGTTCCAGCTGACGATCGTCCCCTCGGGATCGAGCATCAGGATCGCGTAGTCGCTGACCCCTTCTACCAGCAGTTTGAACCGCTCGCGCTCGTCGGCCAGAGCCTTCTCGCGTGCCTCCATGGCGAGGCAGCGTAGTGCGCCACGTATGATCGCCGCCATCCGAGAGGTCCACGCACGCGACGGAACGATCCGGCTCGGCCAGCTCCCGAACTTGTCGACTCCGGGGCCCCTCGCCTGCCCGCGTCGGGTCCGCTGTGGATCTGCTCTGCACTTGATCTGACCACTGCCTCACAGCTTGGGCTCCGCGGGCATGTCGCATCTTGTTAGTCCAGGGCCGGGAGCTGGGACTTCAAGCGCGGATCCGATCGTGGAGGGCGGCTGGCGCCGATTGAGACGGCTCAAGAGCGTCCGGTGGTCGAGCGTGGAGAAGGCGTCGACCACGCCAGGATCGAATTGTTGGCCAGCCCGGCTCAGGATCTCGCGCACCGCCTCGTCGAGCGGCCACGCTCGCCTGTAGGGACGGTCGTGAGTGAGCGCGTCGAACACGTCGGCTACGGCGACGATCCGTCCCGCGAGTGGAATCTCCTCGCTGCAGAGCCCATCGGGATAGCCTTGGCCGTCCCAGCGCTCATGATGAGTGAGCGCGATCCGCTCGGCGAGCCGAAGCAGCGGGCTCCCGCTGCCGGCGAGGATCTCGGCGCCGATCCTGGTGTGCGTCTTGATCACCTCGAACTCCTCATGGGTGAGCCTGCCCGGCTTGAGCAGGATCACGTCCGAGATACCGATCTTGCCGAGGTCGTGCAGCGGGGCGGCGCGCTCGATCAGCTCCATCTGCCGGTCAGGAAGACCGAGCGCGAGGACAAGAAAGGCGCAGATCCCGCCGATCCGCCAGGCATGTTTCTGTGTGGCGTCGTCGCGGAACTCGCCCGCGAGCGCGAGGCGCTCGAGCATCTCCAGGCGGGCCTGGTCGAGATCGCGGGTCCGCTCAGCCACCTCGTTCTCGAGGTGAGCGTTTTGCTCGTCAAGCCGATCCTGGGATTGTTTGACTTGGAGCAGGTTGCGCACCCGCAGCAGCAACTCGATCCGGTCAAGCGGAATGGTGAGGAAGTCGCGGGCGCCCACCGAGAGGGCACGGCGCTTGGTCTCATCCGTGGCGTCAGCAGTGATCACCAAGAACGGCACGCGGCCTCCGTCGCCGGTCAGCGGGCGAAGCCGCTCCATGAGCTCGAACCCATCCATCCCGGGCATGTGGAGATCGAGCACCACCAGATCGGGTCGAGTCTCAGCGAACATCCCCGGGACCCGGGACGGGTCCGTAGTGACATCCACGCGCGTGTAGCCATCCCGCTCGAGGATCCGCCGCAGCAGCAGCAGGTTTGACTCCTCGTCGTCGACCGCGAGGATCCGGAGCCGTTTTAGTCCTTGCTCGTTTGGCTTCATCGGTGTTCCCGTCTGCAGCAGGCCCGTCGTAGATTTTGAGTGCTAGCGGCCGCCTACGCAAAAGCCCATGATTCAGCGATTCGAGGCGTGCTGACCCGGTCCCGCATTGGCCCGCGCGAGTGCAGCGGTTTGCCTCAGCAGTTGCAAGACAGCATGGGAGCGCTGGCGACTGGCGACTGCGCCGCAGCTACGAGCGCACGATCGGCGGCGCCTCGCCGGCCGGGACCTCGCGCAACAGCTCCTCTGAGCGCCCCTCATGGGTGAGATCACCCACACCGCCGCGCAGCGCAAGTTGGGTGATCCGGCCGATGCGCGACCCACCGCGCGAGCTTACCCTCGTTCTCGAGCCGATCCGGGCCACCAACGAGCGACAGGTGAGGCGACATGCCGGGAGTGTCCAGGACGGCGTCCGAGACGGTGGCGATGGAGGGCCTCGACGTGCGCCTCGAGAACCTCGAAGGCGGCTATTCGGTCTGCTTCGAGTCGCACACCGCGGACGCCGAGCTCGGAGCTGCTCGACGAGGCGATGGCTGGGTCGCTGGCCGGGGAGGGCGCTCTCGACACCGTCGTCTACACGAGCTGCCGCACCATCACGGCATGCAGCCGCGCGGGCGAGCTGACGCGCGCGATCCAGTGGATCCATGTCGCCGACGACTTCACGCGGCGCTACGGGTCGCCGCATCTCTACGCGGTGTGTCGCACGCACCACGGCAGCGTGCTCTTCGCCACGGGGAGATGGGAGCAGGCGGAGGACGAGCTGCGGGCTGCGCTACGGCGGGCGAGCCGGCGCTCCAGGCGGAGGTCCTGGCGAACGTCGCCGAGCTGCGGGTCGCGCAGGGGAGGCTCGAGGACGCGGAGCGTCTGCTGGCGGACCTCGACGACAGGCTGGAGTCGGCGCGCGCCATCGCCGAGCTCCGGCTCGTTAGAGGCGCCTGCGATCTCGCCGCGTTGATGCTGACCCGCCGCCTGCGCGAGGTGACCGAAGACTGCTCGGAGCGAGGGGCGCTGCTGGAGCGACTGGTCGAGGCGGAGCTCGGCCGGAGCGCTTCGAGCGCGGCTTGTGCGCCGGCGCCGACGACGGTCCAGGGTCGCGCCGAGCCGACGTCGACCAACCGGAGCGCCACGCGCCCGTCGTCGTGCAGGTCGGCGACGCCGACCTGGCTGCCGAACGCCCACGGCTGCAGGAACGGTACGCCGGCGAGCGACCCGGCGTAGCAGGTGAGGGTGTGGCCGCCTAGCACGAGGTCGACGCTGCCGCGCAAGTGGTCGCAGAGCGCCTGCATCCGCTCGGTGACGACCGTGACCGCTTCGGCGCCGGGCAGCGCATCGACGCCGTCGTGCAGCGCCAGTACGACATGCCGCGCGCCTTGGGTGCGCAGCTCGGTCGCGTGCTCGACCACCATCCCGACGGGATCGGGGTGAGCCGTCACGCCGGGGTGCATCGCCGGCATGGCGGGCAGCGACAGGCCGATCACGCCGACTGCTCGCCCGTCGGCAGACAGCATCCGAGTGGCCGGCAGGTTCAGTCGCAGGTTCGCGGCCAGCAGTCCGAACGGCAGCTCCGCGCTCCAGCGCCGCAGGTGGGCGGCACCCCAGTCGAGCTCGTGGTTGCCGGCCACCCCGATGTCGATCGACAGCTCGCGCAGGGAGAGGAACGGCCAGACGCCGTCGCTGAGCGCGCCGAGCGCGCTGCCCTGGGCGAGGTCGCCGGTGTCGATCCAGAACCCGCCGCCGGCCTGGGTGCGCAGGTCGTCGACGGTTGCCTGCAGCGCGGCGGCGCCCGGCAGCCGGCCGTAGCTCGTCGCCTGCGGGTGAAACGAGCCGACGAAGTCGTTCGTGGTGAGGATCCGCACCCCGTTCATCGTCGCCACCCGCCGGCGCCGAACGTCCAGGTCTCGTCCGCGGGCGCCAGCACCGGGTCACGCCGGGCGCAAAGCGGGCCGAGGAACTGCACGCGACACCGCCCCCGGCCACCCACCCGCACGCACCACACGCCACCAACCGACCCCTCGCA
>JBPCNM010000479.1:0-4782 GCA_051001255.1 Solirubrobacteraceae bacterium | reverse complement strand
TCGCCGGCGAGCCGGTTGAGCGTCACGATCGAGCCGGGGCCGAGGGCCAGGGTCTCGCCGATCGTCATCCGGGTGCGGCCGATCTCGACCGCCAGCTCGACGGGGACGTCGTGCAGCCGCTCGAGATCGGCGGCCGCGCCGGCCGGGGCGGCCTCGGGTGCAACGGTCGCCTCGACGGGCACGTAGTCGACGGCTTCTGTCTTGGTCTCGCTCATGGCTACTGCACCGTGAGGTCGGGGAACAGGATCGCTTCGGCCTTCACGTCGGTCTCCTTGTGGATACGCTCGACGATCTCGTGCCGGAGCTTGTCGCGCTTGCGGGAGTCCTCGAGCTCTGCGGCGTCGCGGCCCGTGAGCGCGTCGGTGATGATGTCGCGCACGACCGCCTCCTGGGTCATCGGGCCGTAGCCCTCGGGGGGCACGGGAGCGCCATGGCCGCCCGCGGCGGCGGTCGAGGTGTCGTCGTGGTGCAGCAGCAGCGCCGCCGAGATCTTCGCGTAGCGCTCGCCGGCCAGGTTGACCAGGAACTCCTTCTGCAGGACGTACACGGTGCCCTCGACGTTGGGTTTCTTCGCCTTCGCCTTGGGCTTGGCGAGCACGGTCTTGTAGGCGCCGCCGGCGAGGACCAGGGCGACCACTGCGACGATCAGGATCTTCTTCTTCATGGGGTGTCGCCTCCTTGCGACGAGATTGCTCCATGCAGCCGGGTCAGGATGATCTCGACCCGGCGGTTGCGCGCCCGCTCCGCGGGCGTCGAGTTGCCGGCGACCGGCTGCTGCGCGGCGTACCCGCCGAGCGACACGCGCCGGCCGCCCACGCCGGCGCCGACCAGCCGCTGGACGACGGCGCCTGCGCGGGAGCCGGACAGCTGCCAGTTGGACGGGTACTGCGAGGTGGCGATCGGACGGTCGTCCGTGTGGCCCTCCACCTCCACGGGGTGCTTGCGCTCGCCGGCGATGATGCCGCCGATGGCGTCGAGCGTCGGGATGGCGGCGGCGTTGACCACGGCGCTGCCCGAGTCGAAGAAGAGCTTGTCGGTCAGCAGGCGGACCTTCAGCCCGCGGCGCGTGACCGTGGTGGACACCTTCGCCCCCAGGCCGGCGTCCTTCACGAGCTTGTCGATGCGGCGCTTGAGCGCCTCGAAGTCGATCTGCTCCTGCGCGGCGAGCTGCGCCGCTGCCGCAGCCGCGGTCGAGGCGTCCTGCGTGCGGGCCTCGGTGGTCTGCATCGCCGCCTTGACGGCCTCGGCCGGCGTCTGTGACGGGATCGGCTTGGTCGACGCCGAGCGCTGCCCGTCCGAGGTGTCGCCGGTCTGCTGGATCGCCCGGCCGCCGCTCAGCACCGGGCCGGAGAACGCCTCCTGCAGCGACTGCTGGAGCTCCTTGACCTTGCTCACGTTGGTCGAGGAGATCGCGAACAGCACGACGAAGACCGCGAACAGCAGCGTCATCATGTCGTAGCCCGAGACGAGCCAGCGCTCGTGGCTCTCGTGCTCCTCGTGATGGTGCTTCTTATGCCGACGCGCCGCGCTCATGAGGCACCTCAGGCGGCTTGCTTCTGCGCGGTGGCGCTCGCGGCCTGCTCCTCCTCGGAGGGGCGCAGCGACGGCGGGACGTAGGCCATCAGCTTCTCGGCGACGACGCGCGGGTTGTCGCCCGCCTGGATGCCGAGGATGCCCTCGAGCGTCATCTCGCGGAAGTGCAGCTCGGCCTCCGACAGCTCCTTGAGGCGGTTCGCCATCGGCAGGAAGACGACGTTCGCCGAGCCGACGCCCATCAGCGTCGCGAGGAAGGCGGCGGCGATCAGCGGGCCCAGGGTCGACGGCTGGTTGAGGTTGTTCATCACGTTGACGAGGCCGAAGACGGTCCCGATGATCCCCATGGTCGGGGCGAAGCCGCCGGCCTGCATGAAGGGGGCGCGGTTGGCCGAGTGGCGCTTGCGCATCGCCTCGTTCTCGGCGTCGAGCACCGCGGCGACGAGGTCGGGGTCGGTGCCGTCGACGACGAGCTGCACGCCCTTGCGGGTGAACTCGTCGTCGATGTCCTTGACCGCCTCGTCGAGCGCGAGCAGCCCGTCGCGACGCGCCTTCTCGGCGTAGCTCACGATCTCGTTGACGCGCCCGACCAGGTCGAGGTCGTCGGGCATGATCGCCTTCTTGTAGAGCGCGGGCAGCTTGAGATGCGGCTCCAGGCCGCAGGCCGCGATCGTCGCGCCGAGCGTCCCGACCAGCACGATGAGGGCCGCCGGGACGTTGAGGACGACCGCGACGTTGGTTCCCTCCATGGTCGCGCCCAGCGCGATGCCCACGCAGGCGATGACGATGCCGATGGCGGTGCCGAACTTCATGACCGGCGGTCCTTGGTCGGAGTCTCCGCCTCGTGGCTGGCGTGCTCCGCGTTGATCGAGGGCACCGCGCCGTCGCCGGCGGCGGCGCGCACGAGCGCGAGCGGGGCGCCGGAGCGGCGCGGGACGCGCGTCATCGCGTCCAGGACCGACGCGCGCCAGGTGCGCACGGCGGCGGCGACCTGCTCGGGCGTCTCGGTCACGAGCAGCCGGGAGCCGGTCGTGAGCGTCACGACCGTGTCCGGGCTCGCCTCGACCGTCAGGACGAGGTCCGGGTTCAGGTGGAACGGTTGCGGCTCGCGGGCCAGCTTGTGGAGCCGGATCATCTCGGCCTGATGATCGGACGCGGTCGGTGGTTCTTAAGCCGGAAGGGCCCGCCGGTGAGCGGGCCCTTCGATCGGCGACCGGCGCGGCCGGATGGAGGTTTCTCCTCCGCTTGCCCGCCGACCGGCGTGGCCGGCGGGCTCGCGGCTTGCGAGCGGTCGGATTGGGGTTTCGCCTCCGCTTGCCCGCCGACCCGGCGTGACCGGCGGGCTCGCGGCTTGCGGGCGGTCGCGCTCCGGCGACGTTACTCGCACTACCGCTTCAGGTTGACCAGGTCCTGCAGCATCTCGTCCGCGGTCGAGATGACGCGGGAGTTGGCCTGGAAGCCGCGCTGCGCGGTGATCATGCTCGTGAACGTCTGCGCGAGGTCCACGTTGGACATCTCGATCGTGCCCGCGGACGTCAGGCCCTTGCCGGCGTTGCCGGGGGTGTCGACCGCGGCCCCGCCCGAGTTGGCCGAGGTCAGCCAGCGGTTGCCCGAGGCGCGCTCCAGGCCGGCCGCGTTCTGGAACGTGGCGATGGCGAGGAAGCCGACGGTGGTGCGGGCGCCGCCGCCGGTCGGGATGTAGGAGACCGAGCCGTCCTGGCCGATCGCGACGTTCGTGCCGCCCGCCGGGATCTGCAGGAGCTGGTCGGTCGCCCCCGCGCCCGCGGCGGAGCGGCCCATCACGTAGAAGCCCTCCTGCGTGGTCAAAAAGCCCGCGGTGTTGGTGGTGAAGTTGCCCGCGCGGGTGAACTGCTCGGTGCCCGCGGCCGGCAGCGCCGGGGGAACGGCCTGGGCGACCTTGAAGAAGCCCTCGCCCTGGATCGCGACGTCGAGCGGGTTGCCCGTGGACTGCAGCGCGCCGCCCGTCATCAGGTTGTCGATCGAGCCGAGGCCGACGCCGAGGCCGACCTGCGCCGCGTTGGAGCCGCCGTTGGCGCCGCTGGCGCCCGACGAGCCACGCTGCAGCTGAGTCAGCGAGTCCTTGAACGTCGTGCGGGCCGACTTGTAGCCGATCGTGTTGACGTTGGCGATGTCGTTGGCGGTGACGTCGAGCATCACCTGGTGGTTCTTGAGGCCGCTGATCGCGGCGAACATGCCTCGCATCATGAGGGCATCACTCCTTTGCTCACGCGATCTGCGTGATCGTTGACGGGTCGACACCTTCGGTGCCGCTCACGGTCAGGACGGGCTTGCCGTCCGCGGACTGGTTGACCTTCTCCACGACGCCCGTATGAACGGCGTCGGCCTCGTCGGTCCAGGTCACGGTGCGGCCGATCAGGCCGACCGACTGGCTGAGGGAGAGGTTGGTGGCGATCGCCTCGTTGGCGCTCGCCAGGTTGGTGACCTGCTCGAGCGTCGAGAACGACGCCATCTGGCCCATGAAGTCCGAGTCCTGCATCGGGTTCATCGGGTCCTGGTGCTGGAGCTGGGCGACGAAGAGCTTGAGGAACTGGTCCTTGCCCAGCTCCGCGTTCTTGCCGCTCGCGGCCTGCGTGGCGGGGGCCACGCTGCCGGTTGACTTGATCGAGGTGGCTTCCATGGTCTTTCTCCGGGGTTCTGGCTTAGGCGAGGACGTCGACGAGGAGCCCGCTCGGCAGCTGCACGGTCGCCGTGACCGGCGACTGCTCGTCGGCGGCCGCGGCGGCGGGATCGCCGCCGTGCCGCGCGTGGTGGCGGGCCTGCTCCTCGGCGAGGTCGGCGGACGCGCCGGCCGAGCCGTCGAAGCGGTGCTCACCGGCCGTCGCGATGTCGAGGGAGAGGAGGGTCACGTCGCTGCGCTCGAGCGAGCGGCGCAGTTCGTCGGCGGCCTGCTGGAGCAGCTTCGCCGCCTCCGGCGAGTCGGCGATCACCTGCGCGGTCACGCCCGCGGCGGAGGTCTGCAGGCGGATCTCGATGCCGCCCAGCTCGACCGGCCGCAGGTTGAGCTTCGCGTGCGTGATGCCGCGGTCGACGGCTACGTGCAGCAGCTGGGCGACGGCGCGCGGCGCCTGGTGCAGCGGCGCGGCGCTGGGCTGGGCGGGCGCAGCGGTCGGCTGCGCAGCCGGCTGGGCGACGGAGGAGGCCGACGGCATCGCGGGCGCGGCGGTGGCGGACGTCGGAGCGGGCTGCTCGCCGGCGGGCTGCTCGCCG
>JBPCNM010000478.1:0-4170 GCA_051001255.1 Solirubrobacteraceae bacterium | reverse complement strand
CGAGCGAGCACCGCAACCTGGCGGTGGTCGGTGACGACGATCAGTCGATCTACGGCTTCAGGGGCGCGGACATCACGAATATCCTCGACTTCGAGGACGACTACGTCGATGCCAAGGTCGTCAAACTCGAGCAGAACTATCGCTCCACGCAGACGATCCTGAGCGCCGCGAACGCGGTGGTGGAGAACAACCGCGGGCGCAAGGTCAAGTCGCTGTGGACCGACATCGGCGAGGGCGATCCGATCAAGGTGCGCGAGCTCGCCGACGAGCACGCCGAGGCGCGGTTCGTGGCGGCGGAGGTGGAGCGGCTCGTCGACGAGGGCGTCTCGCGCGCCGAGATCGCCGTCTTCTACCGCACCAACGCGCAGTCGCGGGTGCTCGAGGACATGCTGGTGCGGGCGCAGATCGGCTACCAGGTGATCGGCGGCACGAAGTTCTACGAGCGCGCGGAGATCAAGGACGCAGTCAGCTACCTCACGTTCCTGGTCAACCCGGCCGACGGCGGCGCGTTCACGCGGATCGCCAACTCGCCCAAGCGCGGCATCGGCCAGACGTCGCTCTCGCGCGTGCTCGCGCACGCGGACACGATGGGGATCTCGCCGTGGGAGGCCGCGTCGGCCCCCACTGACGTGCCCTCGCTCGGCACCGCCGCGCAGCGGGCGCTCGGGCGCTTCATGTCCACGATGGAGCGGCTCGCCGAACGCGTGGAGAGCGGCGCGCCGGTCGGCGAGGTGATGGAGGAGGTCCTGCGCGAGTCGGGCTACCGCGAAGCGCTCGAGGTCGAGCGGACGATCGAGGCGCAAGGCCGGATCGAGAACCTCGAGGAGCTCGTGCGCGTCGCGAACGAGTACGACGCCATGGCGGCCGAGGCGAAGCCGGTGACGAGCGAAGCGAGGCAGAGAGAGCAGGCGGGGGTCGCCGAGTTCCTGCAGCAGATCGCGCTGCTCTCCGACGCGGATCAGTTCCGCGACGACGACGGCCTGGTGACCCTCATGACGCTGCACAACGCGAAGGGGCTCGAGTTCCCGATCGTGTTCATCATCGGCTGCGAGGACGGCGTGTTTCCGCACAGCCGCGCGCTGGACGAGGGGGCGCTCGAGGAGGAGCGTCGGCTCGCGTACGTCGGCATCACGCGCGCCATGCGCGACCTCTACATCACCTACGCCCGCCGGCGCAACGTGTTCGGCTCGGAATCCTTCGGCCTGCGCTCGCGCTTCATCGACGAGATCCCGCGCGAGCTGACCGACCAGCCCGACCGGAACGCCATCGGCGCGGGCCGCCCGGCCGGGACCGGCCGCGTCGCCTCGTGGACGACGGCCGCGGCCGCGTCGGCCGAGACGCTCGCGCCACCGAGCGGCGATGGCGCCGGGCTCCTCTTCCGCATGGGCGACGACGTGATCCACGCCGCGTTCGGCGAGGGCGTCGTCCTCGGCGTCGAGCCGGGCGGCATCATCGTCGTCCGCTTCGCCGCGGACGGCACGCAGCGCAAGCTGATGGCCGACTACGCGCCGATCCGCAGGCGCTGACGCGGCGGCCGCCGACCTGGCTCCGTTCAGGGAGCCGGGAGGTCCTGGATCGCCGGGCGCCGACCGGTCGGGACGTCCTCCATGCGCGTCGAGCGCCAGCCGCCGGTGGTCGTCACGAGCGCGGCGAGCAGGCCCAGCCACGCGCCGAGCTGAACGTCGACCAAGTCGTTCGGCCCCGGCTGGTCGACGATCCGGTAGAGGATCAGGAGGCTCGCCAGCGCGCCGGCGACAACCGTCAGCACGCTGAACGCCACCGGGAGCGACGGGCTCTCGCGCGTCGCCTGGAGCGCCACCAGCGCGAGCGGCGCGAGCGCCAGCACGGCCAGCACGACGTCGAGGAGCGAGAACGCCTCCCACGCCGTCGCCGGCTCGTACCAGTGCAGGAACATCGATGCCAGCAGCGCGATGCCGCCGGCGCCCGCAATCCACTCCTCGTCGCGCAGCCGGCCCATCAGGCCGCCGCGCGCGCGGCCTCGAGCGTGTTCTTCAGCAGCATCGCGATCGTCATCGGCCCCACCCCGCGCGGCACCGGGGTGATGAGCCGCGCGCGCTCCGCCGCGGCGTCGAAGTCCACGTCCCCGACCAGTCCGTCATCGGTGCGGTTGATGCCGACGTCGATCACCGTCGCGCCGTCACGGACCCAGTCGCCCTGGACCATCCGGGGACGCCCGACCGCAGCCACCAGCACATCGGCGCGGCGGCAGACGTCCGGCAGGTCGCGCGTGCGGGAGTGGCAGATCGTCACCGTCGCATGACGCGCCAACAGCATCTGCGCGACCGGCTTGCCGACGAGCTCCGAGCGGCCGAGCACGACTGCCTCGGCGCCCTCGAGCGCGACCTCGTAGCGGTCGAGCAGCTCTATGCATCCTGCGGGCGTGCAGGGGCGCAGGCCGGGCCGTCCCTTGGCCAGCAGCCCCGCGGAGACGGGCGTCAGCCCGTCGACGTCCTTGCCCGGGTCGATCAGCCACGTCAGCCCGTTGCCGTCGATGTGGCCGGGCGTCGGGAGCTGGAGCAAGATGCCGGACACGCGCGGGTCGCCGTTGAGCTCGCCCAGCAGCGCCTCGACCTCCTCCTGCGGCGTGTCGGCCGCCAGGCGGTGGTCGAAGCCCTGCATCCCGACCTCGTGCGTTGCCTTCTGCTTGCCGCCGACGTAGACGGCGGACGCGGGGTCCTCTCCCACCAGCACGGTGGCCAGTCCTGGCGGCTCGTGGCCGGCCGCAACCCACGCGGCCACCTGGGCGGCCAGCTCGCGGCGGATCTGCTCGGCGATCGCCTTGCCGTCGATGATCTGAGCGCTCATGAGGGGCGGGAATGTAGACCATCCCCGCCCGCCGCTCAGCGGTGGCCGCGTGAACGGCCAATGACCGGGCTCGGCGCTAGCGCCGGCGCCGGACGCGCAGCGTGGCGCGATCGACTCCGTGCGCGGCGCCGTTGGTCGCCGTGATCGTCACCGCATAGGTGCCGGGGCGCAGGCGGCCGAGCGAGAGCCGCTTGCGGCCGCCGGCGCGGTACGTGGCGCGGCGGGTGACGACGACCTTGCTGCCGCGGCGCGCGACGCGCACTCGCACGACCGCCGGGCCGGTCACGACGAAGCGCAGCCTCGCGCTGCGCGCCGCGCGGCTGGTGAGCCTGCTCGAGGTGAAGGCCACGGCGAGCCCGCGGGCGGACGCGGGCGCATCCGCGCCGGCGGGCCCGGGCGACCCCACCGGGCCGGGCGGCCCGGCCGGGCCCTGTGAGCCGGTGGGTCCTTGCGGACCGGTAGACCCTTGCGGGCTGTCGGGGATGCGGGCGCGTAGGCGATTGGTGCCGGTGTCGGCTATGAGCGTACTGCCGTCGGGGAGGTCGAGTACCCCGCGCGGCGCGTTGAGCGCCGCGAGCGCCGCGGGGCCGGTGTCGCCGCCAGCGAGGTCGCCGTGCACGCGCTGCCGGTGCCCGCGAGCGTGCTGATCGTCCCGGCTGCGGTCACGCGGCGCGCGCGGTGGTTTCCGGTGTCGGCGATCAGGAACCCGCTGCCGGTCGCGTCGGCTGCGACGGCGGCCGGGCTGTTGAGCTGGGCGATGACCGCGGGACCGCCGTCGCCGCATAGCCCTGTCGTCCCCGCGCACGCCGTGCCCGTGCCCGCCACGCTGGAGATCGTCGCGCCGGCGTCGACCCGGCGGATGCGGTGGCCGCTCGTGTCGGCGATCAGGTAGGCGCCGCCCGCGCTCACCGAGACGTCCTGCGGCAGGTTGACCGAGGCAAGGTTCGCCGGGCCGCCATCGCCCGTCGAGGCGGCCACGCCGTTGCCGGCCACCGTGGTGATGACGCCGGCCGAGACGAGCCGCACGCGACTGTTGGTGGTGTCCGCGATCAGCACGCCCCCGGCACCTGTGACGGCGACGCCGGTCGGGGCACTCAGGCTGGCAAGCGTGGCCGGGCCGCCGTCCCCGGCGAAGCCGGCGACGCCGATGCCCGCGACGGTGGTGATCGTCCCGCCCGCGTCGACGCGCCGGATGCGATTGCCGGTGGTGTCGGCGATGAAGTAGCTGACCCCGTCGGAGGCGACGGCCACGTCGCGCGGGCTGTTGACTTGCGCGAGCAGCGCCGGGCCGCCGTCACCCGTGCTGCCGGCCGTGCCGGTGCCGGCGGCGGTGGAGATCGTCCC
>JBPCNM010000477.1:0-6402 GCA_051001255.1 Solirubrobacteraceae bacterium | reverse complement strand
GCTCGCCAGACATGACCGGCAGCCGAGTCGCTCGCGGCCGGCCACGAGCACCTCCGCGACGCCGCATGCCGGGCAGCGCACGTCGGCGAACGCTCCCGTCCCGGCCAGCCAGGCGAACGCGAACGGGAACCTGCGCGATCCGCGCCGGATGTCGAACGGGAGCACGCACGCCGGAGCGTAGACGAGGTGCAGGCGAAAGGGCGTGATGGTGTGGCGCGCCTGATGCTCTTCCTCGATCTCGCGGCGCCGGCGAGCGTGCTCGGCGCGAGTGGCGTCGGCTTGGGCGTCGAGCAGGCGCAGACGGTCCGGCGACGCGGAGCCCCGCCGGCGCTCGATCGACTCGAGCATGCCCTGGTAGTAGACGTCCGCGCGCGCCAGCTCGGACTCGAGCGTGCGGCGCGCCTGAGCCGCCAGCACGCCACGGCGGGCGGCCGTGCGCCGCTCCAGCTGAGCGTGGGCCCCAGCGAGCGCGCGTGCGAGCTCGCTCTCCAGGCACGTGTGCGAGGTGTCGGGCTCGCGCAGCCGGAGCGCGCCGCCGAGCGCCTCGAGCGCGGCGCCCGGCACGGGAAGGCCCGTGCGACCGTCGACCCAAGCCTCCTCCTGCTCCTGAAAGCGCAGGCTCAGCGAGGCCGCATAGGAGATCAGCGCGCCCACGCGCAGCAGCGGCACGTAGCCCGGCCGCGGCCTGTCGAGGGCGTCGATCCGCCCGTGATCGACTCCGAACCGCTCGCGCGCGCGGGCCTCGAGCACGGTCGTGGCGGGCGGCTTGGAACCTGGCCATGGCAGATACAGCCGGGCCACGTCGCCGGCTTCGAGCACGTTCGACGCCGCGCGCTCGAGCGCCGGGTGGCCCGCGATCAACAGCACCGCGCCGTCCTCCCGGGCGACGTCCGGGTCGGAGGTGACGATCGCCTCCTCCGCGAGCCCGGCCTCCTCGCGGAGCGGCTCCGGGAGCAGCACCAGCGCCTGATCGCCGGCACTCTCGACCAGCGCGCCCTGAGACTCCGCGTAGCGCAGCCAGAAGCGCAGGGATGGCTCGTGCGTCAGCATCCCCGGCTCACGCCGCCTCAGGCGCCGCGGCGAGCGCGTCTATCCGGTCGCGACCCTCCAGGTACTCCGCGCGCGCCCCCGCGAGATCGTCGCCCACGCTCTCGAGCCGGGTCGCGAACTCCGCGTCGTCGCGGCTCCCGACGTACTCCTTGAACACGAGCGACTCGAAGTCGAGGTCATCCGCGATCCGGCCGAGGATCATGTCGAGCTCCCCGACGACGAGCTCGAACAGGTTGATCTTGGCCTGCAGGACGTCCAGCAGCCGCTCCTCCAGCGTCCCGCGCGCGACGAGGTTGGTCAGCCGCACGTCGTGCTCCTGCCCGATGCGGTGGATCCGGCCGAGCCGCTGCTCGATCTGCATCGGGTTCCACGGCAGGTCGAAGTTGACCATCACGTGGCAGAACTGCAGATTGCGTCCCTCACCCGCGGCCTCGGTGCTGAGGAGGATCGGCGCCGAGTCGCGGAAGGTCGCGATCGCGGCGTCCTTGTCCGCGCGAGCGAGCCCGCCGTGATAGCGCACCGCGGGCAGGCCGTGCTCGTCGAGCAGGTCGCCGAGCTGCTCGAGCGTGCGCCGGAAGGCGGTGAACACCACGACCTTCTCGCCGCGCGCGTGCTGGTCGGCCAGGAGCTCGAGCAGCCGGCGCGCCTTGCCGGTGACCCGGAGGGCGTACGCCCGTGTCGCGAGGTCCTCCCAGCCGAGCTTGCGCAGGGTCGGACCCGCGGCCCACGGACTGGAGCCGACCAGTCGCTGAACGCCGCGCAGCGCCAGCACGCCGCCCGGTGCGGCGTCGCGAGCCGTCGTGCGCACCCGGTCCGAGACCCGGCGATAGACGTCGGCCTCGTCGGGCGTCGGGGCGACGCGGACGGTCTCGGCCAGCCGCTTGGGCAGCATGAGCGCCAGCTCGCTGCGCCGGTGACGGATCATCAGCTCGCGCATCGCGAGCCGCAGCGCGGGCGCGTTGCGTGCCGGCCTGCCGTCCCCGCCGGCGCCGTGGCGGGCGCGGAACTCGCTCGCGCTCCCGAGCAGGCCCGGGCGCACGAGGCTGACCAGCTGGAACAGCTCGCCGAGCCGGTTCTCGACCGGCGTCGCCGTGAGCAGCAGCAGGTAGCGCGCGCGCACCGCACGCGCGAGCCGCGCCGAGGCGCTGCGCGGGTTCTTGAGCCGGTGCGCCTCGTCGGCGATCACCAGATCCCAGTCCTGGGCGACGATCGCGGCGCGCAGCGGATCGCGCCGCGCGGCCGCCAGCGACGCGACGACGACCGGTTGCGGACCCGCTCGCGCCGGTTCCTCCAGCGCCCCGGAAGTCGCGACGACCGACGGCAGCGCGAACTTGCGTTCGAGCTCCTCGCGCCACTGGCCCACCAGCCCGGCGGGAGCCAGCACCAGCACGCGATCGGCCAGGCCGCGCAGCCGCAGCTCGCCCAGCACCAGGCATGCCTCGATCGTCTTGCCCAACCCGACCTCGTCGGCGAGGATCGCGCGCCCCTGCATGTGGCGCAGCACGCGCCCCGCGGCGTCGAGCTGGTGTTCGAACGGCTCGAAGCGCAGTCGCGGGAGGCACATGAACGTCTCGAACCCCGGCCGCGCCCACACCGCGAGCGCCTCCTCCGCGAGCGCCGAGCCTTCGGCGCTCGCCGCCGGCGCGTCGAGCAGGCGCTGGAGCAGTGGGCCGTAGATCTCGAGCCCGTCGCGAAGCGCGGGCGCGATCTCGGCTGGGGCAGGTCGCATCATGGGCAGGCGAGGGTCTGAGTTCGAGCGGAGCATCTTGACCGAGCCGGCGGACGCCTCCACGCAGACTTCACGCTCGGAGCGGCAAACGACCGCGCCGGCTCGCCGTCCGGGGCTCCTTCGCGTCGCGCCGGGGATGGATACCCTCCTACCGGTGGACGAGCGCGCCCTCGCCGAGCGGCTGATCACGTACGACACCTCCATGCCCGACGGGATCCGCGCGTGCGCCGGGTTCGTCAAGGGCTGGCTGGAGGCGCGCGAGATCGACGTCCACGACACGACGTTCGGCGAGCTGCCCGTGCTGACCGCGGCCGTCGGCCCGTCCGCGGGGCCGACGCTCGTGTTCCACTGCCACCTCGACGTCGTGCCCGCCCGCGCCGAGCAGTTCTCGCCGCGCGTGGAGGGCGACCGGCTCTACGGCCGCGGCGCCTACGACATGAAGGGCGGGGTCGCCGCGATGATGTGCGCGAGGCGCGACCTGGCCGACCAGGATCACGTGCGCGTGCGCTTCGTCTGCGTTCCCGACGAGGAGTCCGAGGACATCGACACGCGCTCGACCGACGAGGTCGTGCGCGGCGGCTTCCACGGCGACTTCGCGATCACCGGTGAGCCGACCGACCTGCACGTCGGCGTCCAGGCCAAGGGCGTGCTCGCGTTTCGCTTGAACGTCCACGGCCGTTCGGCGCACGGCTCGACGCCGTGGCTCGGCGACAACGCCGTGCTGAAGGCGATCGACGTCTTCCGGCGAATCGAGTCCCTGCCGTTCTCGCGTGAATCCTCCGAGCTGTTCGACCGCCCGTCGGTCAACCTCGGGCGCATCCACGGCGGCGACGCGCTCAACAAGGTGCCCGATCTCTGCACGATGGTGGTCGACATCCGCTACTTGCCCAACCAGGACCCCGGCGACATCCTCGAGCAGATCCGCTCGATTCCCGACATCGAGGTCGTGCGCACGTTCACGCGCGTGCCGGCGTACGTCTCGCGCTCGAACCCGTACGTCGTGGCGCTCGTCTCCGCGGTCGGCCGGCTGACCAAGGGCGAGTCGATGAGCGTGGGCCGCGACGGCGCCTCAGACGCCGTCTCGTTCCTGCAGGCCGGCATCCCGGCCGTCGAGTTCGGGCCCGCGGGCGCAGGCCATCACGGACCGGAGGAGTGGGTCTCCGTCTCCTCGCTCGCGCGCTATCGCCAGGCTCTGTGCGACTTCGTCACCAAGCTGCCCGACGCGCTGGCCGGCCCCGAGATCGGCCTGCGCGCCGTCGAGGGCGGGCTCGCGTGACTTCGTCGGCAAGCACAGGCGACGATACCCAACCGGCTTCGCCGGCGGGCACAGGCGAAGCGCTTCCCCGCCCCGGGCGGGGACTGCTCTGGCGCGGCCTGCTGGCCGGCGTGCTGATCTGCCTGATGACCGCGGGCGCCGTGTCGGCGACGGTGCTGCTGCAGGTCGACGAGCTCCTCACGATCATCAGGAAGGAAGGCCGGGCGGCGGTCGAGATCCCCGAGGTCGACCGCGCGGCCGCCGGCAACGCGCAGACGCTGATGATCCTCGGCTCCGACCGCCGCTTCGGCGACAAGGAGGCGGGCGTGCCGCCGCGCTCGGACACGATGATCCTCGTCCGGCTGGACCCGGACAAGGAGGTGATCGCGATGATGTCGGTCCCGCGCGACCTGCTCGTCGACATCCCGGGCGTCGGCAGCCAGGTGAAGATCAACGAGGCGTACGCGACCTTCGGCGAGCGCGGAGCCGTGCGCACGGTGAAGAGGCTGCTCTCGGTCGGCGGGCGACCGTTCCCGATCCATCACGTGGTCACCGTGGACTTCGGGGGCTTCCGGCGGGCGATCGACTACATCGGCTGCGTCTACGCGGACATCGATCGCGACTACTTCAACGACCAGGGCGGGCCCGGCGGCTACGCGGTGATCGACATCGACCCGGGCTATCAGAAGCTGTGCGGCACCGACGCGCTCGCTTACGTGCGCTACCGCCACAACGACAACGACCTCGTGCGCGCGGCGCGCCAGCAGGACTTCCTGCGTCAGGTTCGCAATGCCAAGGGCACGCTCGAGCTCCGCGAGGGCGGCTTGTCGCTGGGCAACCTCAAGAAGATGGCGCGGGTGTTCGCGCGCTACTTCGACCGCGACAAGACGCTGGACTCTTCGCGGGAGGTCTTCAAGTTCGCGAAGACAGTGCTCTTCACGGTCGACAACCCCGTGCGCGAGGTCCGCTTCCGGGCGGTCGACGCCCCGGACCGGATCAACCTCGTCGCATCGCCATCCGATCTCGCGAAGACGGTGTCGGAGTTCATAGAGGCCAAGGCGTCGGCGACGCCGCGCGAGGCCGCGGAGCCGACCGAAGCGGAGCTCGCGGTCTCCAAGGAGCGCAAGCAGCGCAAGAAGAACAAGCCCTCCTCGATCAAGGGCCTCGAGGAGGCGCGCGCCGAGGGCGAGGACCAGGCGATCGTCGCGGCGCGCAAGCTCGACTTCCCGTTCTACTTCCCGACGCTGCGGAGCACCGCCGCGGCCTACCAGGGTCAGGAGCCGCGGACCTACACGATCAAGGACGAGAAGAAGGGCAGGCACGACGCGTACCGGCTCGTGCTCGTGAAGGGCGTGATCGGCGAGTACTACGGCATCCAGGGCACGACGTGGCGCGAGCCGCCGATTCTCGACGACCCGCACGAGACGATCGTCAGGGACGGCCGCAAGCTCATGGTCTACCGTGACGGCAAGCGCGTTCGGCTCGTCGCATGGCGCACCCGCAAGGCGGTGTACTGGGTGTCGAACACGCTCACGCAGTCGCTGTCGGCGCAGCAGATGATCGGCATCGCCGGTTCGCTCAAGCGCCTCGGCGGCGGTTAATAGACTCCCGCGCTCCGCGATGAGCAGCGCGCCTCCCAACAGAGAGCCGATCGGCGTGATCGGCACCGGCTACGTGGGCCTCGTGACCGCGGCGGGCTTCGCCGCGCTGGGCTCGGACGTCTACTGCGTCGACATCGACGCGGAGAAGATCGCCGGCCTGGAAGCGGGGCGGATCCCGATCTGGGAGCCCGGCCTGGCCGAGCTGGTCGCCGAGCACCGCGAGCGCCTGCGCTTCTCCACCGAGCTGGGCCCGGCGCTCGAGCACGCGCGGCTGCTGTTCGTCGCCGTCGGCACGCCGCCCACGTACTCGGGCGACGCCGACCTCTCCGCCGTGCACGCGGTGGTCGAAGCGATGCCGCCGTCGGACCGCCACGCGCTGGTGATGAAGTCCACCGTGCCGGTCGGCACCGGCGAGAGCATCGGGCGCGTGTTCGGCGAGCAGGGCAAGGGCTTCCGCTACGTCTCCTGCCCGGAGTTCCTCAAGGAGGGCTCGGCCGTCAAGGACTTCCTGGCGCCCGACCGCGTCGTGATCGGCGATCACGGCGACTGGGCGGGCGACGCGGTCGAGGCGCTCTACGCCCCGCTCGACGCCCCGATCGTCCGCACCGACGTGAAGTCGGCGGAGATGGTCAAGCTGGCCTCCAACGCGTTCCTGGCGACGAAGATCTCCTTCATCAACGAGATCGCCAACGTGTGCGAGGAGACCGGCGCCGACGTCGTCGAGGTCGCGCGCGGCATGGGCCTGGACGACCGCATCGGCCCGAAGT
>JBPCNM010000476.1:0-3786 GCA_051001255.1 Solirubrobacteraceae bacterium | reverse complement strand
CCGCTCACCACCGCCGGCGTCCGGCGCGTGCAGGCGCGCCGCGGGCTGGTCGTCGACGGGATCGCCGGACCGGCGACGCGGCGGGCGCTCGGCCGTCGGGGCGGCCCCGGCTCGGGACGCGCACGCTGGCCGCCGGCACCCGTGGCTGGGACGTCGCGGCCCTGCAGTTCCTGCTCGCCCGCAGCGGCTTCCCGTCGGGATCGGTCGACGGCGGTCTCGGCCCGCGCACGGCCGCCGCACTGCTGCGCTTCCAGCGCTGGGCGGGGCTGGCGGCCGACGAGCTGGCGGGCGCCGTCACGATTGCTCGGCTGCGGCCGCCGCCGCCCACGAGCCCGCTGGTGTTCGCCCCGCCGCTGCGCTCTGCGGTCGGCGACCGCTTCGGTCCCCGCGGCGCCGGGTTCCATCCCGGCGTGGACTTTCCGGTGCCGGCCGGCACGACCGTGGCTGCCGCCGGGCGCGGGTGCGTGACCTTCGCGGGCTGGAGCGCGGGGGGCTACGGCAACCTCGTCGTGGTCTCGCACCGGCTCGGGATGACCTCCTGGTACGCCCACCTCTCCGCCGTCGGGGTGCGCCCGGGAACCTGCGTCGTGGCCGGCACGCCGATCGGCCGGGCGGGGAGCACCGGCTTCTCGACCGGTCCGCACCTGCACTTCGAGCTGCGGCTGCGCGGGGCGGCGGTCGCCCCGCGCTTCTGACGGGCTACCAGTGCACCCCGCGCATGAGGTGCGACAGGGCGATCGCCTCGCCTGAGGCCTTCTCGTGACCCGCCTTGTCGCCCTTGGCCGCCGAGGACTCCGGGAACACCCTGTAGGCCCTGTGCAGGATCTGGTCGACGGCCTTGGGGGCCAGCGCGTAGAGCACCTCGCCGAACGTGCCCAGGCGCGTGTTGATCTGCTTGGGCTTGGCGCGGATCGCCTCGCAGATGAGGTCGGCCGCCTCGTCGGGCGAGATCGTCGGGAACGAGTCGTACATCTTGGTCGGCGCGATCATGTCCGTCCGCACCAGCGGCATGTGGATCGTCGTGAACGTCACGTTGTCGCCGATCGTCTCCGAGCTCACGACGCGGGTGAACGCGTCGAGCGCCGACTTGGATGCCACGTAGGCCGAGAAGCGCGGCGGATTGGTCTGCACGCCGATCGAGGAGACGTTGACGATGTGGCCCGCCTTCTTCTGGCGCATGTGCCCGAGCAGGCCGAGGATCAGCTTGACCGTGCCGAGATAGTTGAGCTTGATCGTGCGCTCGTAGTCGTGGAAGCGGTCGTAGGAGAGCGCGACCGAGCGGCGGATCGAGCGCCCCGCGTTGTTGACCAGCACGTCGACGGACGCGTGGTCGGAGAAGATCTTCTCCACCAGCGCATCGATCGAGTCGTAGTCGGAGAGGTCGGCGGAGTAGGTGGAGGCGCTGCCGCCGCCGCGCTCGATCTCCGCCTTGACGGCGTCGAGCTTTTCCTGCGTGCGCGCCACGAGGATCGGGACCCCGCCCGCGGCGGCGATCTTCAGCGCCGCCGCCCTGCCGATGCCGCTCGACGCGCCGGTGATCACGACGGTCTTCCCGTTGACGGCGCCCTCGAACGAGCGGTCCTTGAACAGGTCCGGGTCGAGGTTGCGCTCCCAGTAGTCCCACAGCTTCTCCGAGTAGGTGTCGAGCGGCGGGACCTCGATGCCGGTGCCCTTCAGCGCGCGCTGAGTGTCGCGGCCGTCGAAGCGCGGGACCAGCGCCATGTGCCCGATCACGGTGTCGGGGATGCCGATGTCGGCCAGGAGCGTGCGCTTGACGTCCTGGAGCGCGGGCAGCTTCATCGCGTACGACAGCACGCCCTTGGGCAGCATGTCGGTCATCCGCTTGTCCAGGCGCAGGACCATCTGCGGCGCGTGCCCGGCGCGGGCGAACGTGTTCAGGACGTCGCCGGCGCGCTGCGGGCGCGGGTTGACGAGGTGGAACGCCTGCCCGTCGAGCCCCGGCTCGTGCGCGATGTGGTCCATCGCCGCGGCCACCCAGTCGACCGGCACGATGTTGGTCCAGCCGACTTCCAGGCCGATCAGCGGGAACCACTGCGGCAGCACCCGGCGCGCCTTCTGCAGCGCCTTGAAGAAGTAGTACGGGCCGTCGATCTTGTCCATCTCGCCGGTGCGCGAGTCACCGACGACGATCGCCGGCCGGTACACGCGCCAGGCGCCCTGAGTGCGGCCGCGCACGAGCTTCTCGGACTCGAACTTGGTCGTGTGATACGGCGACGGCAGCGTCTGACCCTCGTCGAACATGTCCTCGGTGAAGTGGCCGTCGTAGGTGCCCGCCACCGCGATCGAGGACGCGTGGTGAAACGTCGTGACCCGCAGGTCCTCGGCGAGGTCGATCGCGTTCCGCGTGCCGCCGACGTTGAGCAGCGCGTTCTGCGTCTCGTCGGCCGTCATGTCGTAGATCGCCGCGAGGTGGAACAGGTGGTCGACCTTCCCGCGCAGCGCGTCGCGGACGCCGCCGTCGACGCCGAGGAACGGCTCGGAGAGGTCGCCGGTCACCGCGTGGATGCGGTCGCCGCCGCCGAGGCGGTCTAGCTTTGCGGTCGAGCCCTCACGGACGAGCACGTGGATCTCGCCCTCGCGCGCGAGCAGCCGTTCGACCAGGTGGCGGCCGATGAAGCCGGTCGCCCCCGTCACGAAGTAGGTCGGCACGTGGATTCCCCTCCCCCTCGATGGTCTGCGGTCCGGCCGGGTGTGAAGAAACGCCTACCAGCCGCCGCGCACGTCGGCGCGGGCCGTGCGGGCCTTCGCGGCGCGCTTGCGCGCGTCCTTGCGCTTGTCCAGCCGCCACAGGACGATGCTCGCGAACAAGGCGAAGAGCGGGAAGAACGCGATCAGGATGAAGCCGGCGTTCGTGATCACCTTGTCGTTCGTCTCTCCCCACAGGCCCTCGCCGCCGTCGTGAGCGAGTGCGGCGGGCGCGGTCATGGCGAGCAGGGCCAGCGTGAGCAGTGCGGTGCCGACGGCGCGCATCGCGGCTCACCGTACCAGGGCCTCGTGGCCGTCGTCATCGCCTCCGACCTCGCCAAGGACATGGCCGGAAGCCCGCTGCTGCGGGGCGTCTCGTTCAAGCTGGAGCGCCGCGACCGGCTGACGCTCTCGGGCCGCAACGGCTCGGGCAAGACGACGCTGCTGCGCATGCTGTCGGGGGAGACCAGCATCGACGGCGGGCAGCTCGCGTTCGCCAAGGGCACGCGCCTGGCGCTCCACGACCAGCGCCCGCCGCGCGATCGCGGGCTGTCGCTGCGCGACTACGTGCTCGGCGGCTGCGGCGACCTGCTGGCGATCGAGGCCCGGCTCGCCGGGCTCGAGCACGCGATGGCCGCGGGGGCGAGCGACCCGGGCACGCTGGACGCCTACGCGCGCGCCCAGGGCCGGCTCGAGCACGCCGGCGGCTACGGGTGGCGCGAGGGCGTCAACGCGACGCTGCACGGGCTCGGCTTCCGCGACGAGCACCTCGACCGCGAGCTGGCCTCGTTCTCGGGTGGCGAGCTGACGCGCGCCTCGCTCGCCCGCGCGCTGGCCGGAGACCCCGACCTGCTGCTGCTCGACGAGCCGACCAACCACCTCGACATCGCGGCGCTCGAGTGGCTGGAGTCCTACCTGCAGTCGCTCGACGCCGCCGTCGTGCTCGTCGCGCACGATCGCTGGTTCCTGGAGGCGGTCGGCACCGCCGTGCTGGAGCTCGAGGGCGGTCGCTCGAGGTACTTCAAGGGCACGTGGCACGCGTGGCGCAAGGAGAAGGCGGCGCGCGAGCTGGCGCTCGGC
>JBPCNM010000475.1:0-6223 GCA_051001255.1 Solirubrobacteraceae bacterium | reverse complement strand
GATGTTTTCCTCGGGCGCTCCCCCCTGCTATGCGGCGGGGTCGGTGGTGTTGTGTTGGTGGCGGACTTCGGAGCTGCGCGGTCCCCCGCCCACGTCATGGACGCCACGGTCGACGTCGCGCTCGCGTCGAGCACGCGGTCGCTCGACCTGCGAGTCGGTCCGCTGCGCGCCGGCGGTGGCCGTGCCCTCGTGATCGACGCCGCGGTGCCGGGTGTCGGCAACGTGATCGAGCGGCTCGCCGACGGGCTCGAGATCGAGACCGAGGGCGAGCAGGAGTTCCTGCGCGTGCGCCTCGCATACTCCGGCGCGGATTAGGATCGACCGCCCCGGGGAAGGGGCTGAGGGCATGGCGATCGAGTTCGCGATAGAGGATCGCCGGATCGGCGACAACACCCACGTGGTCGCGGTGACCGGCGAGGTCGATCTGTTCACGGCACCGGAGTTCAAGCAGCGCGTGATGGCCCCGATCGCCGCCGGCGTCGAGCACGTCATAGTCGACCTCACCCGGACCACGTTCATCGACTCCTCGAGCCTCGGCGCGCTGATCGGCGCGCACCGGCGGCTGAAGTCGCGTGGCGGGCAACTCGTCGTGGCCTGCGACGGCGACGCGATCGTTAAGACGTTCCGCATCACCGGGCTCGACGGCGTCTTCAGGCTCGTGCGCTCGGTCGACGCCGCGCTCGGCGAAGACGCCGCGGCAGCGTAGCCTTCCCCCGGTGGACGGCGGCACCGGCTTTCCGAGCGCTGATGCGCAGGATGACTTCTCGCGCGCGCGGCGCTCCCAGCTGCTGGCCGGCCTTGGCCGGCGGCTGCGCCGGGAGCCCGACGACGTCGGGCTGATCCTGCCGTTCGACGAGGTCGTCGACGCGCTCGGCATGGTCGGCGAGGTCCAGCTCGGGCTCCAGACGATCCCGCTCGACTCGGTCGTGGGCACCGTCGATCGCACACGCGACTTCGATCGCGGCTTCCGTCCCACCACGCCGCGGGTGCGCGGCCGCTGGCAGCGGATCGCGGCTGCGCAGCGGCGCGGCGAGTCGTTCCCGCCGATCTCGGTCTACCGCGTCGGCGACCTGCACTTCGTCCGCGACGGGCACCACCGGGTCTCCGTCGCCAAGTCGCTCGGCCGGGAGGACATCGACGCCTACGTGACGGCGGTCCGGACGCGGATCGGCACCGGTGAAGGCCTGAGGCTCGTCGACCTCCCGCTCAAGGACCACGAGCGCCTGTTCGGAGAGCGCGTGCCGCTCGAGGCCGAGCTGCACGCGCGCGTGCGGCCCTCGGATCCGTGGGACTACGGCAAGCTTGCCGAGGCCGTCGAGGCGTGGGGCTTCCGCGTCATCCAGGAGCGGCGCGAGTACATGGGTCGCGAGGAGATCGCGCGGCTCTGGTACGAGGAGGACTTCGTCCCGATCGTCGGGACGCTGCGCGCCGGCGCGTTCATCCGCTCGTCGGAGACCGAGAGCGACGCCTACATCCGCGTCGTGAGCGCCCGCTACGAGCTGCTGCGCACGCACGAGTGGAGCGGCGAGATCCTCGACCGCCTCCAGGGCGTCGAGCGCCGGCGCCGCGCGCGCAAGAAGCACAGGCCGCGCTACCGGCGACGACGGAAGTAGTGGGGTCAGTGCCTGGCGCCGGGGTGGCCCGTGCCGGGCCAGGGGGCGAGCACGAGCAGCAGGCGCGCGTCCCGCTGCGCGCGGACCTCGTGGCGCTCCTGCGGGTCGAAGACCGCGGCGAACCCCGGGCCGCCGCGGACGGCGCCGCCGCCGGCGCTCACCTCGATCTCGCCGTCGACCACGAAGAGGTGCGCGCGCTCGTGCACCTCGTGGTCCTGGAGCTGCTCGCCGGCGGGCAGGTGGATCGCGATGGTCCGCGACTCGCCGCGCGACGAGTGCAGGATCTTCGGCTGATGCGGCTGCACGTCGAGCGTGCGGAGGTCCCAGTGCTCCATGGTGAGAACGTACCCTAATCGGGCGGAGCGGCCTCGTCGCGCAGCCGTGCGATCGACTGCCGGATCAGCCGCGAGACGTGCATCTGGGAGACGCCGACGCGCTGGCCGATCTCCGACTGCGTCAGATCCTCCTCGAAGCGCAGCCGCAGCACCTCCCGCTCGCGCTCGGACAGCACGAGCATGAGCCGCTCCACGGTCGCGGAGTGCTCGGCGAGCCGGAACCCGGGGTCCTCGGCGCCGACCGCGTCGGCATAGGAGTCGCCGTCCTCCTCGTCCTCGGTGCGCGGGCGATCCAGCGAGACGGCGCGGTAGGCGGCGGACGCCTCGCGCGCCTCGAGCACCTGCTCGAGCGTCGTCCCCGTGCGCTGGGCGATCTCGGCCGGCGTCGGCGCGCGGCCCAGCTCGCGCGACATGTCGTCGCCGACGCGGTCGACCTTGACGGCCAGCTCCTGCAGGTCGCGCGGGACCCGCACCGACCAGCCCTTGTCGCGGAAGTGGCGCTTGAGCTCGCCTAGGATCGTCGGCACCGCGAACGACGAGAACGCCGTCTCGCGTGCGGGGTCGAAGCGGTCGATCGCCTTCAGCAGGCCGAGCGAGGCCACCTGTACGAGGTCGTCGAGCTGCTCTCCGCCGCGCTGGTAGCGGCGGGCGAGCTGGCGGGCGAGCGGCAGGAAGCGCGCCACGAGCTGCTCGCGGGCGGCGGGATCGCCCTCCAGGTGGTAGCGGACCAGCAGCCTGCGGTCCTCCTGGGCACGCGCAATCCTGTCGTCGGACGACGGGTATGCTGATGCACCGCCGCCCTGGCGGCTCTGCTCGGATCGATCGTCGATGCTCTCCACGCCCACCGTCACGCAACCGCTTCAGGAAATACGCGCCGGGGCGCAGGGGCGCGGTATGAGGTCGGGCGGGTCGCTGGGCCTGACCTCGGTCCAGTCTACCGCGGGGTCCTGATGGCGAGCAGCGGCACCGGCCGGCACCTGCGCGTGCTGATCGCCGACGAGGACAAGGACTCGCTGCACGAGCTCGCGTCGGTGCTGGAGGGCCTCGGGCATGAAGTCGCACCTTACGTGGTGTCGGTGGCCGAGGCGATCGAGCTGATCAACACCGAGGACCCCGATCTCGCCATCGTCGTCGTCCACAAGGACGACGAGCACGCGCTCGCGCTGATCCACGAGACGGTCGAGTACGCATCGGGGCCCGTGATCGCCCAGACGCGCGACGGGGACGTCGAGTTCGTCGCCCAGGCCGCCGAGCGTGGCATCTCCGCATGGATCGAATCCACCTCGCCCGAGGCGGTCCAGGGAGCGATCGAGGTCGCGCTGCGGCGCTACGAGGAGACCGCGCGGCTGGAGGTCAAGGTCGACCAGCTCGAGTCGGCGCTCGAGCGCCGGGCGGTGATCGAGCGCGCCAAGGGCATCCTCATGGAGCGTCATGGCATCGACGAGCGCGCGGCGTTCGAGCGCATGCGCGACCACGCCCGCGCCCAGAGCCGCCGGGTGGTCGACGTCGCGCTGGCGGTCACCGACGGTCATGCGCTCCTTCCCAAGCGCGAATGAGCTCCCCGCCTGAAGGGAGCCAAGGCGCGCTCCAGGCGGTCGTCGAGGATGGCCGCCCGGGCAAGGCGTTCGTCCTCGCCGACCTCAAGGCGGCGTTCGCGCGCTTCCAGTCCGACCAGATGTCGGACCGCGCGGCGGGGTTGACGTACTACTCGCTGCTGTCGCTGTTCCCGGCGCTGCTGTTCGGCGTCGCCGTACTCGGCGTGTTCGGCCAGCAGACGCTGATCGCCGACACCGCCGACTACCTCAAGACGGCCGGCGCCCCGCCCGAGACCGTCGACGCCGTGACCTCGGCGCTCGACTCCGCCCAGTCGCAGAGGGCCACCGCGATCACCGCGCTGGTGCTCGGCCTCGTGCTCTCGCTCAACAGCGCGTCCGGCGCGTTCGGAGCGGTCGGGCGGGCGCTCAACCAGGCGTGGCGCGTCGAGGAGGGCCGCAGCTTCGTGCGCCGCAAGGCCAACGACCTGCTGTGGACACTCGTCGTCCTCGTGCTGGTGCTCATCACCTTCGTGCTGGTGTTCCTCGGCGGAGGGCTCGCGTCCGACGTGCTCGGCTGGCTCGGGCTCGGTGACACGGCCGCGAGCGCCTGGCGGTTCGTGCGCTGGCCGGCGGCGCTCGTGTCGGCGATGCTCATCTACGCCGTCGTGTACTTCGCGGCGCCCAACGTCCAGGTGCGGCGCTTCCGCTGGATCTCGCCGGGCGCCGTGTTCGGCGTGCTGACGTGGATCGTCGCGACCGCGCTGTTCTTCGTCTACGTCGCCAACTTCTCGTCCTACTCGGCCACCTACGGCGCGTTCGCCGCCGTGGTCATCCTCCTCGTCTGGCTGTGGCTGACGAACGTCGTGCTGCTGTTCGGCGCCGAGCTCAACGCGGCGATCGACGTGCGCCGCTCGCCCGAGCTGCCACGCAGCTATCAGGGCCCGCCGCTGCCGGCAAAGGTGTCGGCCGAGTCCTCGTAGGGCCGCAGCGTCATCGCCTCGGGCCAGGAGCAGAGCGTATGCCGGCCGGGGCACTCGCCGCACAGCTCGCGGTGCGGATGCTCGGCCACCGGCCAGTGCTCCGCCAGCACGCCGCCCGCGAGGCGCAGGAGCGCGTCGGCCAGCGCGGGCGCGTCAGCCGGCGAGAACGTCGCGGAGACCGGCACGTCCGGGCGCTCGAGCAGCGCGTAGGCGACCTCGACCCGGGCGGCACCGTCCTGCAGCGCCGCCAGCGCGTAGACCATGCGCTGCGTGGTGTACGCGCGCTCGACGAGCGCTTCCGGGTCCTCGTCGCCGAGCCGGTCGGTCTTGTAGTCGACGACGAGCACCGTTCCGTCCGGCTCGCGCGCCAGGACGTCGATGAAGCCGGTGACCAGCGGCCCTCCGCCGCCGGGCTCGAGCGCGAACGCGAAGCCGGCCTCGCGCCGGGGGCTGCGAGCCGCGGCGAGGCGGGCGCACAGCGGCGAGGCGGCGAACGCCGCGACCTGGGCGCACACGTCGTCGACGTGGGACGGGTCGAGCGCGAGCCCGTGGGCGGCGCCGAGGGCGCGCACCTGCTCGGGGTCGGGCGGCGCGGGCCGGGCGAAATCGAGCCGCTCCAGCAGCTGGTGGACGAGCGTGCCGCGCACCCGCCCTTCCAGCGGCGGAGCCTCCAGCCCTGACGCCCTCCCCCCCGCTGGCTCGTCGCCCGGCGCGACCTCCTCGTCCCGCGGCGGCGCCACGCGCGGGAGGCCGAGCACGCGGGTCAGGTAGAACCGGTACGGGCAGCGGGCGTAGTCCTGCAGGGACGAGTAGGAGAGCCGGCGCTGGGCGGGCTGCGCGCGGCCGGCGGCCGGCATCACCCTGGGCTCGGCCGGCAGCGCGGTGCCCGGCGCTCCGGTCCGTTCGCGGGGCGCCGGTGCGGCGGCCTCCGGCCGCAGGGTCGCTGCGGTGACGAGCCGGACGGCGATCGCGCCGCTGCCGCACATCACGGTCGCCTCCTCCTCGCCGAGCGCCGCGGCGGGATCCCCGAGCAGCGTGGGGGCGAGCCAGTCGAGCGGCGGGCCGCCGGGGCGGGGCGCGGGCCACTTCTCGGTGTCGACGCCGCCGGAGAGGATCAGTCGCTCCTCGGCCCGGGTCGCGGCGACGTAGAGCAGCCGGCGCTCCTCGGCGGCCTCGGCCTCCGTGAGCGCGGCGGCGATGCGCTCGTAGCCCAGCGCCGGCACGGGGTCGCCGCCCGCGAGCGTGGCGAGCTTCAGGCCAACGCTGCCGTCCGCGCCGATCAGCAGCCGCTCACGACCGGTCACGCCCGGGCGGCCGAGGTCGGCGACGCAGACCACGGGGAACTCGAGCCCCTTGGCGCGGTGGATCGTCATCAGCCGCACGGCGTCGAGGCCCTCGGACTCGAGCGCCGCCTCGCCCTCGCGCGCCTCCGCCAGGTCCTGGCCGGCGGCGTAGGCGAGGAAGCCGCGCAGGTCGCGCCCCTCCGACCGCTCGTACTCGCGCGCCAGGCGCATGAGCTTGCGCAGGTTGGCGAGCCGCCGGTCGCCGCCGGCCCCCGCGAGGATGGCGAGGTCGTAGCCGGTCGCCGCGATCGCGCGCTCGAGCAGCACCTCGACCGGCAGCCGCTCGGCCCGCAGCCGCTCGCCGGCCGCGAAGCGCGCGAAGGCTGTCAGGCGCCCGGCCTCCTCGGCGGGCAGGTCGGCGATCCACGAGGCGCCCGGCGGGCCGGCGCGGTCGGGCGCCCCCGCGAGGTCCGCCAC
>JBPCNM010000474.1:0-5631 GCA_051001255.1 Solirubrobacteraceae bacterium | reverse complement strand
TCGCCTACGCCGTCTCGGCGGCCGAGCAGCAGCGCGGCGTCGCGGCGCCGGCGGGCTGGGAGGAGCATGCGCGCGCGGCATTCCTGGACGGCTACTTCGAGACGGTCGACGGGTCGCTGCTGCCGCCGGGCCAGGACGCCGTGACGAAGCTGCTGTCGATCTTCGAGCTGGAGAAGGCCGTCTACGAGCTGCGCTACGAGCTCAACAACCGGCCCGACTGGGTCGGCATCCCGGTGGCCGGAATCCTGCGCATGCTCGAGGACGACGCCTAGCGCTTAGGCGCGCTCTGCGGCGTCGTGGCCATGCTCATCGGTGTACGGCGACGGCGGTCGCGAAGCCAGCGACCTCGAGCACGACTCCAAAGAGGCCACCGACGAGGAAGCGCTGCAACGCTCGCACGCCGTCGCGGTTAGCGACGCGCCGCTGACGATGTGACTCGGCGATCCGCAGGAGGTAGATCTCGGGGTGCTCGCGGTCGGTGAAGGCGGCGTCGTAGAGCTGCTCGGCGTCGACGCTGAGCCCGAAGTCCCTGGTCGCCAGCACGAGGATCGCTCCGACCAACGCGCCGACGGCACCAACGATTCCGATGCAGACCAAGCCGGCGTGCGCCGGGTGCTGGGCGAACGAGAGGCCGCCATCGATGGCCGGCTTGGCGAGCAGCGCCGCGAGGGCGCCGGCACCGGCAAGTACCGGTGCGGCGCGCGAGCGCAGGTTGGCGACGACCTCGCGCTGCTCGTCGAGAGCCGCGCGGGCCAGGCCAAGATGACTTCCTCGAGGCTCGGTGCCATATGCGCGACGCTACGGACAGATGCGGACGCCGCGATCTCAGCTCAGACCGACCCGGCAGACGGTTCCTCTTGCGTCCGTGCGCGCGAAAGGCACGCACGATCTCAGTTCGCGGTGGCTCGAGCATCGGTCTCCGGCCACGATCGACCTCAATTGGCCGCGGGAATGCGTCCTGAGAATCCATCGGGAGCCCGACGGTGATACCGCGCGGCTACGTGTGCTCGCGAAGCTCGGCTGCTCGCGTGTGCAGCCGTTGTGCTCGCCGCTCTTGAGGTCGCGATGTGGGTGGTCGCCCTGTTCCTTGCGTCGACGTTCGACGTGAGCACCGCGCACTGGACCACCGTCGACGCGCTGGGTTCCGCGCTGGGCGACTACGCGATGGTCATGCTGTGGGTCACCGGCTACGCCGTGTTCGGGATGACGGTCGCCATCCTCGTGCGCTCGGTCGCCCCCGCATTTGGCCGTCGCCGTCGCCTGGGCCGGGCCGCTCGAGCACCTCATCGACCGCGCATGGAGCCCCGCACGCCACTACTTCCCCGGACTGCTGCTCGAAGCAGTCGGGGCCGGCGGCACCGACAGCGTGAGTGTCACCCACGCCGCCCTGGCCGCCGGAGCCTGCATCGTGCTCTTCGCCGTCCTCTCTCCCGAAGGGACCTCACCGCATGACCACCATCCCCACGATCATGGCCTGCGCGGCGAGACGATCGAGCTGCGCAACGACGGTGCGGGCCAACTGAGCGCCAGCCGTCAGGGGCGATGGCCGGCCGAGTGCTGACGATTCGTTCCGCCGCTCCTGGCGCGTTGCAGGAGCGTGCCCGCGCCCGTGGGCGCGAGCGGCGTGAAGCGAGATGGATCTCCAGCGCGACGCGATCGAGCGGTGCACGATCCGCCTAGCCGGGCGGCGCGGACGCGTTGCGAGTTGATGTCGCTGTTCGAGGTCAACTCGCAACACGGTTCCGCCGAGGTCTGTCCGCGGCCACGCGGCTTGCGCTTTCGCGTGCCGGCCGCGCAGGTCCGCGAAGCGCTGGCGGTGCGGCTCGCACGCGCGCAGCGCTCCGAGCGCACGGTTCCGAAGGCGCTCACCGCGGCGCAGCACGAACGGCTGGTCCGTGAGGCCAAGGCGCGGCTCGCCGACGACCCGCTGGCGGGCGGGCGTGATCTGGCGATCGTATGCGTGCTCGGTGACGCCGGCCTGCGCTGCGACGAGCTCGCCCAGCTTGAGCGCCGCGACTTCCTGCCGGCGCGCAAGGGCGCGCAGCTGCATGCGCTGGATGTGCGTCACGGCAAGGGCAATCGTCAGCGCCGCGCCAAGCTCAGCACCGACGCGAGCAGGGGATCGTGCGCTGGGATGTCGAGCGCACCAGCGCGCCCGGACCGGCCGCTGGCGACGCGTCGCTGTTCATCACGCTCGGCTCGCGACGCCGCGACGGGAGCTACAGCCGCGTCGGAGGTCGCTGCGGCCAGGCCGGGCTCGCCGGCGTGCATCCTGGAACTACACCATCAACCCACGCGAGAATTGATGCGCGGGCCCCTTAGCTTCGGGGCGGATGTCGGGACCGGGAGGCTTGATCTCCTACTTCTCCTGGAGCACGGACAGGAGGTTGCCGGCGGGGTCCTTGAACCAGGCGATGTACGGCCCCTCGTCGCGGAAGATGCCCTTCTCGTCCTGCCCGAAGCCGTCGTAGCGCTCGAAGCGCACGCCGCGCGCGCCCAGCTCGTCGACGGCCTCGTCGATGGCATCCACCGGGAAGTTCAGGATCGTGTAGGTGGCCGGCGTGTGGTCGGGCTTGGGATAGACCAGCGTGTCCCGGTAACCGGCGAGGTGCAGCGTCATCAAACCGTATTCCTCCGACGTCTTGAGCCCGAGCGTCTCGCCGTAGAACTGCCGGGCCTGCTCCAGGTCGTCCACGGCGAAACCGCTGAATGCCTTGGTGTTCGCGAACATGATGCGCTCCTCTCGTCGGGAAGTGCTGCGGGCCTATGTGTTAGAGACCGCTCGGCGAGTGAAAAGTCATCGCTCCGGAAGTCCGCCGGCTGGGGCGGCGGAGCGCCCGGGCCTGCGGCCGGCAAGCCTGGTAGCTCGGCGCACAAGGGTGCCGTGACGCGGCGCGCGGGGGAGGAGGACGCTGAAGATGGCCATTCGGGCGCGGACGGACTACCTGCCAACGCTTCCCGACAAGCACCTGCCGGCAGCCGAGGTGCGGGACCTGCCGGAGCCGCCGCCGTCGATCTGGCGCATCGCCGGGCCTGGGATCGTCGGTGCCGGCGTCGGGCTCGCGTCGGGCGAGTTCATCCTGTGGCCGTACGTCGCGTCACAGGTCGGCCTGGTCTTCTTGTGGGGCGCCGTGATCGGCGTGACCACGCAGTGGTTCCTCAACATGGAGATCGAGCGCTACACCCTCGCCACCGGCGAGACGGCGCTCACCGGGTTCAGCCGCTACTGGAGGCACTGGGGGGCGGTGTTCGCGGTCCTGGTCTACTTCGCGAACCTGTGGCCGGGCTGGGCCACCAGCTCGGCGACGCTGGTCACCTACCTCTTCGGGGGCACCGCGTGGCCGCACTGATCTTCGCGACCGGGTTCTTCGGCGTGCTATCGGTCATCGTCCTCGCCGAGGAGATCCCCAAGCTGGTCGAGTGAGTGTCGTCCGCCGCCGATCGGTTAGAACATGGGGGTGACCGACGCCGACCAGCTCGCCGCGCGCAGCGCGACCGACCCCCATTCGTTCCTCGGCGCGCATCCGGACGGCAACGGCGGGGTCGTGGTGCGCGCGTTCCGTCCCGCTGCGCGTGCGGTGCGCGTGCTCACCGCAGGCGGCGCCAGCGCCGAGCTGAGCGCGGTCCATCCGGGCGGGGTGTTCGAGGGCCGGATCGCCGGTGCGGAGCTGCCGCTCGCCTACGAGCTCGAGGTTGACTACGGCGACGACGGGACGTTCACCGTCGGCGACCCGTACCGCTTCCTCCCGACGCTCGGGGACATGGACCTCCATCTCGCCGGCGAGGGCCGCCACGAGGAGCTCTACGCCAAGCTCGGCGCCCACGTGGTCGAGCACCAAGGCGTGCACGGCACCGCGTTCGCGGTCTGGGCCCCGAGCGCGCGCTCGGTCTCCGTGGTCGGCGACTTCAACGCCTGGGACGGGCGCCTGCATCCGATGCGCTCGCTCGGCTCGAGCGGGATCTGGGAGCTGTTCTTGCCCGGCGTCGGCACGGGCGCGTGTTACAAGTACGAGATCCTCGCCCAGGCGGGGGAGATCCGGCTCAAGGCCGACCCGCTCGCGTTCGCCACCGAGCCGCCGCCCAAGACCGCCTCGGTGGTCTACGCGTCAGAGCACGAGTGGGACGACGCGGCGTGGCTCGAGCGCCGGCGCGAGCGCGAGCAGCTCGCCGCGCCGATCTCGATCTACGAGGTCCACCTGGGCTCATGGCGGCTGAACGCACTGGAGGGCAACCGGTCGCTGTCCTACACCGAGCTGGCCGACGAGCTCGCCGCCTACGCCAAGGACATGGGGTTCACCCACATCGAGCTGATGCCGGTGATGGCCCACCCCTACGCGCCGTCGTGGGGCTACCAGGTGACGGGCTACTTCGCGCCGACGCCGCGCTACGGCTCGCCCGACGAGTTCCGCGCGTTCGTCGACCGCCTGCACCAGGCCGGGCTGGGCGTGATCCTCGACTGGGTGCCGGCGCACTTCCCGCGCGACGACTTCGCGCTCGCTCGCTTCGACGGCACCGCGCTCTACGAGCACGAGGACCCGCGCCGCGGCGCGCATCCCGACTGGGGCACGCTCGTGTTCAACTACGGCCGCAACGAGGTGCGCAACTTCCTGCTCGCCAACGCCCTGTATTTGCTGCGCGAGTACCACGCCGACGGCATCCGCGTCGACGCCGTCGCCTCGATGCTCTACCTCGACTACTCGCGCGAGGAGGGCCAGTGGGTGCCCAACGAGTTCGGCGGCAACGAGGACCTCGACGCCGTCGCGTTCCTCAAGGAGTGCAACGAGGTCCTCTACGCGCAGGAGCCCGGCGTCATCTCGGCGGCCGAGGAGTCGACGGCGTGGCCGGGCGTCTCGCGCCCGACCTACCTCGGCGGGCTCGGGTTCGGGTTCAAGTGGAACATGGGCTGGATGCACGACACGCTCGCCTACTTCGAGCACGAGCCGATCCACCGCCGCTGGCATCACCACGAGCTCACGTTCTCGCTCGTCTACGCGTTCACCGAGAACTTCATCCTGCCGCTCTCCCACGACGAGGTCGTGCACGGCAAGGGCTCGATGCTCTCCAAGATGCCGGGCGATCGCTGGCAGCAGCTCGCCAACCTGCGCACGCTGTACGCGCTCATGTGGGCGCACCCCGGCAAGAAGCTGCTGTTCATGGGCAACGAGCTCGCCCAGGAGCAGGAGTGGTCGGAGAAGCGCTCGCTCGACTGGCACCTGCTCGAGCACCCCGGGCACTCCGGCGTCCAGTCGCTGGTGCGCGACCTCAACCACGCCTACCGCGACACCCCCGCGCTGTGGGAGCGCGACTACGACCACACGGCGTTCTGGTGGCTGGAGCCCAACGACGCGGAGGGCAGCGTGTTCGCGTTCGCGCGCGTCGGCGAGGACGCCCGCAGGCCGCTGGTGTTCGTCGCCAACCTCACGCCGGTCCCGCGCCACGGCTACCGGCTCGGGCTGCCGGTGCCGGGCCGCGGGACCGAGCTGGTCAACACGGACTCGTCCTACTACGGCGGTTCGGACCAGGGCAACTACGGCGGCGTCGAGGCCGAGGACGTCCCCTGGATGGATCAGTACCACTCGGCGGAGATCACGCTGCCGCCGCTCGGGGCGATCTGGCTGGTGCCCGAGTAGC
>JBPCNM010000473.1:0-5665 GCA_051001255.1 Solirubrobacteraceae bacterium | reverse complement strand
GGTGACGGCCCGCCGGTGGTCCTGCTGGCACGGTCCCCCGCGAACGCGGCGCATTGGATGCGGGTGATTCCCGGCCTGGTGACGACGCTCCGGGTGATCGCGCCCGACCTGCCGGGCCACGGCGCGTCGGCGGTGACCGACGGCGGCGCACTGGACGCCGATCGGGTTCTCGCATGGCTCGGCCTGCTTGCGCGCACCTGCGCCTCGCCGGCGGCCGTCCGGCGCTTGACGCCGCCGGCGCAACTCGGCTACCTGCTGCTCGGGACGGCCGGCGGCGCGCTGCTCGCGGCCGTGCTCGCCGGGGCGCCCGTCGCGCTGTACCCGGCTTCGGTGAGTGCCGGTCTGGCCGACCAGCGGCTCGCGGGGGGCCTGATGATGGCGGTGGAGATGCCGCTCGCCCTCGCGGTCGGCTACGCCGTGCTGCTGCGCGCTGCACTCCGCCCGCGGCGCCGGATGGGATCTGGTTGGCTCGGTATCTGAAGCGCGGGCGCGACCACGTCGCGCGGCCCGATCCGGAGGTCGTGCGGACGGTCGCCGCGATCCTGGAGGACATCGGGGAACGCGGCGAGGCCGCGGTCCGCGAGTGGTCCGCCCGGCTCGACGGGTGGGACCCGCCCGACTTCCGCGTGGGCGACGCGGAGATCGACCGCGCCTGCGCCGCGGTGCCCGCCGAGCTGGCCGGGCACATCGACACCGCCGCTGCGCAGATCCGAGGCTTCGCGGAGGCCCAGCGGGCGTCGCTGCGCGACCTCGAGGTCGAGGTCGGCGCCGGCGTGGTGCTCGGGCACCGCCACGTTCCCGTCGGGCGCGTCGGCGCCTACATCCCCGGCGGGCGCTACAAGCTGATCGCCTCGGCGCTGATGAGCGTGCTGACCGCGAAGGTGGCCGGTGTGGGGCACGTGGCGGCGGCCACGCCCGCCGGCGCGGGCGGCGTCCCGGACGCGACGCTCTACGCGCTGCGCACGGCGGGCGTGGACGTCGTATACGCGATCGGCGGCGTGCAGGCGATGGCCGCTCTGGCGCACGGCTCGCCTCCTGGCGCGGCGCCCGTCGACCTGCTCGTCGGCGCGGGCAACGCGTACGTGGCCGAGGCGAAGCGGCAGCTGTTCGGGCTGGTCGGGATCGACCTGCTCGCGGGGCCGACGGAGATCCTGGTGATCGCCGACGAGAACGCGCGGCCGGCGGTGGTGGCGGCCGACCTCCTCGGCCAGGCCGAGCACGGCCCGACCTCGCCCGCGATGCTCGTCAGCCTCTCCGAGCGCTTCGCCCGGGCGGTGCTCGGCGAGGTGGAGCGGCTGCTCGGCGAGTGGCCCACCGCGGAGGTGGCGGGCGCCGCGTGGCGGGAGCTCGGCACGGTCGTCGTGGCCGACGACCCCGAGGAAGCCGTCCGGCTCTCGGACGCCTTTGCGCCGGAGCACCTGGAGCTGCAGGTCGACGCGCCCGCCTGGTACGAGGATCGCCTGCGCAACTACGGCACGGTCTTCGTCGGGGAAACGACGAACGTCACGTTCGGCGACAAGGCGGTGGGCACGAACCACACGCTGCCGACCGCGCTCGGCGCGCGCTTCACGGGCGGGCTCTGGGTCGGCTCGTTCCTGAAGATGCTCACCTTCCAGCGGCTCACCTCGGAGGCGAGCCGCCGGCTCGCCGTGCCGGCGGTCGCGATCTCGCGCGCGGAAGGGCTGCCCGGGCACGCGATCTCGGCCGAGATGCGGCTCGACCTCGAGCGCCACCCGCGGCTCTGAACGATCCGGCGTTCAGCCGTGACGGAACGGATCCACGTAGACGTCGTCGACCGACCAGTGGCCGGCGCCCTGCGGCGTGAAGCGGAAGGCGACGTCGACGTGCTCATCGGGCCGGAGCGAGAGGAGGTTCGCCACCACCGCGAGCGGAGGGGTGGGCAGCCAGACCGAGCTCCCGAAGACGTCCCCGATGGGCACGGTGCGGCTCTGACCCGTGGCGTCCTCGAAGAGCACCTCGACGCGCAGCGACGAGAGCATCGAGCCGCGGTTGCGGACGAAGAGGCGGAGTGTCGGGTGCTCGAGGCCGACGCACATGGGAGCCGTCGTAGCCGATGAACCGGGAGGAAGCGCAAGCGACGAAGCGTCATCCTCGCCGTGCACGTGATAGATCTCGTTGCCCGCCGTGCGGGCGGCCCCGCCCTCGACGGCCCAGCCCGCGCTGCGCTCCACCGTGCCGTTGGGCACGAGCACGTAGCTGGCCGGGTCGACCCACGGCATGAACGGCTGCTCGGCGACTTGGCCGTCGCAGGCGGCGTTCACCGTCGGTTCGACCGCCTGAGCCGAAGGCACAAACGAGAGCGCGACGGTCGTGACGGCCGCGACAAGACCCGCGGCACGACGACGAATCGGCGGCGGCGAGAGGCGGTTCATAAGCGTGATTCCTGTCTGGGCGACGCGTTGGGGGTCCACTCGCCGCTCAGCCGGCCACCCTAACAGAGCGCAGCCGCGGTTCTCAGAGCGCAGCCGCGCCAATTCTCGACGCTACGCTGCGCCACGCGTGCGCACGCTCTGGTTCGGGATACCGCGGTACGTCGACGCGTCGGTGCAGCGGCTCCTCACAGCAGCTCGGGAGCGGCCGATGCAGTCGCTGACCGGCAGGGAACTGCGAGTCGAGGTCTTCTTCGCCGCCCTGTTCGTGCTCGTCGCCGTCGCGCTGATGGCGCTGGCGCCCTCGCCGCAGGCGTTGTCGGTGCCGACCGCCGTGGCCCTCACCCTCTCCTACGCGATCGCGTCACGCGTGGAGTTCGAGAGTGGGGTCGGCTCCACGGTTCCCACGCAGCTCGTGTTCGTGCCGATGCTGTTCTTCCTGCCCACGGCCGCCGTGCCGCTGTTCGTCGCGGCAGGGCTGCTGCTCGGCAGGCTCCCGCGCTACCTGACCGGATACACACCCGTCAACCGCGCGGTGGTGGAGCTCGGCGACGCGCTCTACTGCGTCGGTCCGGTCCTGGTCTTCGTCCTCGCCGGAGCGGACACTCCGGCCTTCGGCGACTGGCCGGTATACCTCCTCGCGCTCGCCGCCCAGTTCGTCGGGGACGTCGCGGGCTCGAGCGCCCGCCTCCGGCTCGGGCTGGGCACGCCGCCGCGCCTCGCGGTTCGCGAACTCGGATGGATCTATGTCGCGGACACGCTGCTGTCGAGCGTCGGGCTGCTCGCCAGCTTCGCCACGGTCGTCTATCCCTACGCGTTCCTCCTCGTGCTCCCGTTGATCGGCCTGCTCATGGTGCTCGCCCGCGACCGCAGCCTGCGGATCGAGCAGAGCGTCGAGCTGTCCACTGCCTATCGTGGCTCCGCGCTGCTGCTCGACCGCGTGATCGCGGCCGACGACCGGCTCACCGGCGAACACGGCCGGGGCGTCGTCAACCTCGCGATCCAGGTCGGCGACGACCTGGGCATGGCCGGCGAGGATCGCGTCGAGCTCGAATTCGCGGCCCTGCTGCACGACGTCGGGAAGATCGCGATCGACAACGAGATCATCAACCGGCGGGGCCCTCTCACGCAGGAGGAGTTCACGGCCATCAAGACGCACACGATCGAGGCGCATCACATGCTCGCGGAGGTCGGCGGGCTGCTCGGTCGCGTGGGCTCGATCGTGCGCTCCTGCCACGAGCGCTGGGACGGAGCGGGGTACCCGGACGGCCTGGCCGGAGAGGACATCCCGCTCGTCGCGCGCGTCGTGTTCTGCTGCGACGCCTTCCACGCCATGACGACCGACCGGTCCTACCGCGCCGCCCGCTCGCCCGAACGAGCGCTCGCCGAGCTGCAGGCCCACGCGGGAAGCCAGTTCGACCCGGCCGTGGTAGAGGTGCTGACGCGGATGGTCAGCACGGTCGAGGGCGCGTCCTCCGGCGGCGGCTCCCGGTTCAATCGCACCGCCGACGGCCGCCGGCGCCAGGTCAACATCTCCCATACCGAGCTGCCGCCGGTGTCGAGCGACGAAGGGCTCGTCGGGCTGCGGCCGGACGGGACGGTCCACTCGATGAACTCGGCGGCGGTCCGCCTCCTCGGCTGGAACGCGGACCAGGCGATCGGCTACCGCGTGCACGACCTCGTGCACCACTCCTACCCCAACGGCACGCCGTACCCGAGGGGCGCATCGCCGATCGAGGCGGCGCTGCGGGACGGGAGCGAGCGCACCGGAGAGGTCGACGTGTTCTGGCGCAAGGACGGCGCGGCGGTCGGAGTCCGGTACGACCTCCGGCCCTCGACCGACCACGGCGAGCCGGCGGGCTCCGTGCTCCACTTCAAGCCGCTGGTGGCTCGGAGCCGTGCCGAAGAGGCGTTGCGGCTGGGCGAGGAGCTCTACCGCAGCCTCGCGCGGAACCTGCACCGGTCGACCGTGCTGCTCTTCGACCACGAGCTGCGGCTGCTCGTCGCCGAGGGCGAGGTCCTGGCCCGCCGCGACCTGGAGTACGACACGCTCAGCGGACGCAAGCTGGAGGGGGTGTTGCCCCCCCACGCGTGGAAGCAGTTGCAGCAGTCGGCGCGCGCCGCGCTGCAGGGCGAGCGCCACGACATCGACTACACGTCCGAGGACGGCGGCCGCTTCTACCGGATCACCTTCGGTCCCGTCCGTGACGACCAGGGCGCGGTGCAGGCTGGCCTGGCGGTCGCCGAGGACGTCACGGAGAGCCGCCACCGGGCCGAGCGCCTGAGCCACCTCGCCAACCACGACGAGCTGACCGGGCTCACCAACCGGGCGGGGTTCCACCAGGTCGCCGACAAGGCACTCCGCCGCGCCAAGCGCGTCGAGTCCAGGGCTGCGCTGCTGTTCGTCGACCTCGACGGGCTGAAGACCGTCAACGACACGCTGGGCCACGAGGAGGGGGACGAGCTGCTGCGAGCGGTGGCGGAGCGGCTCGAGCGCGCCGTGCGCGAGGTCGACACCGTGGCCCGGCTGGGCGGAGACGAGTTCGCCGTCCTGCTCGAGAACGTGCAGGACGAGATGGAGGCCGCCGCGGCGGCCAACCGGATGATCTTCGCGATCGCCGAGCCGCTGAAGCTCGGCACCGTGAAGCCGACCGTCGTCACCGCGAGCATCGGCATCGCGATGCAGTCGGCCCCCGACGAGACCGGGGCCCAGCTGCTCGGCGCCGCCGACGCCGCGATGTACCGGGCGAAGGGGCTGGGTGGCAATCGGTACCACTTCTTCGACGCCGCCAGCGATCTCAAGTTGAGATCCGGCTGAGACGTCGGCGGGCAGCTCGCCGGCGCGGGCGAGTGGCATCGGGCCTACTACCCGCTGCACTGCAGCATCCCGAGAGGCGGCGCCGCCGGACGAGGTTCCGACGGCCACCGGCACTGCGCGTGAGTCGGTTTACAGCAGCACGTTCGCCAGCGCGCGGTAGTCGTCCAGCGGCGCGGTCCCGTGGCCGAGCGGCTGCAGGCACACGTGATCGGCGCCTGCGTCGAGGTGGGCGCGCACCGCTTCGGCGATCTGATCGGCTGAGCCGTGCGGGATGACCGCATCGATCAGCCGATCGCTGCCGCCGTCGGCGATGTCGCGGTCGCTGAAGCCGAAGCGCAGGAGGTTGCTGGTGTAGTTGCGCCTCCTCAGGTAGCCCTCGGCATAGGCGCGCGCCGTGTCGCGCGCGTCCTCCTCGTGCGGTTCGAGCACGACGGCGAGCTCGGGAGCGACGAGCGCC
>JBPCNM010000472.1:0-4077 GCA_051001255.1 Solirubrobacteraceae bacterium | reverse complement strand
CCGCTGCTGCGGCCGTGCTCGCGGCGCCCGCGCTCCCGCTCGCCGCGCGTAGACGGCCGTGCGGACCGGTCGCGCCCTTGCCGGCGGGAGGTTGGGGCCGGTCTGTGCCGGCCGGCCGCTGCTCGGCGCCTTCGCGGACGGTCGTCTCTGCCGGTGGCGCGCCCGCGCGCAGCGCCTCCAGCCGGGCGCGCACGGCCGAGCTGGGTCCGTGGCGCCGGGGGTGCGCGTCGAGCACCACGCCGCCGCCGAGCGTATCGGGCGGAGCCAGCGAGCGGACGACGACGCGGTCCCCGGCCGCGGCGAGCAGCGGCCGCTCGAGCCGTGCCTGCCAGAAGCCGCCGCCGAGGGCCACCAACCGCGCCGGGGCGTCGCGTGCGCCGTGGTGGACGTGCAGCCGCGCCGGCGGCTCGCCGGCGAACTTCAGCTCCGCGTCGATCCGGTGCGTCGGCCGCGGTCCGTCCGCCACGGCGGTAACGACGTCGCAGCGCGCGACCTCCGCCACGCCGAGGCCGGCGAGGTTGAGCGCGACCCGCTGGCCGGCCTGCGCGCGCTCCACCGGCTCGTCGTGGACGTGCACCGCCCGCACCCGCGCGCGCAGCCCGGCGGGCTGCACGGCGAGCGTGTCGCCGCGCGCGACCGCGCCCGACCACAGCGTGCCGGTCACCACCGTGCCCGCCCCGCGTACGGTGAACACGCGGTCGACGTGCAGCACCGGCGCCGCGAGCCGCCCCGCGCGCCCGGGCAGCGATGCCGCGACGCGGTCGAGCGCCGCGCGCACCTCCTCCACGCCCGCGCCGGTGCGGGCGGAGCACGTCACGGCCGGCACGTCCGGGAGCAACTCCGCCGCCTCGGCCACGGCGCGCGCCGGATCCGCCACGTCGGTCTTGGTGACGGCCACGACGCCGTCGCTCACCGCGAGGCCCCGCAGTACCGCGGCGTGCTCGCGCGTCTGCGGCATCACGCCGTCGTCGGCGGCCACGACCATCAGGAAGAGGTCGACGCCGGTCGCGCCGGCGACCATCGTGCGCACGAAGCGCTCGTGCCCGGGCACGTCGACGACCGAGAGCCGGCGGCCGCTCGGCAGATCGAGCCGCGCGTAGCCCAGCGCGATCGAGATTCCCCGGGCGCGCTCCTCCGGCAGCCGGTCGGTGTCGACGCCGGTCAGCCGCCGCACGAGCGCCGTCTTGCCGTGGTCGATGTGCCCCGCGCTGCCCAGCGTGAGCGGCGCGCCCGTCATCCGGAGGCGGTCAGCTCGTCGCCGCGTGTGAGCAGCGCCGCCGTCATCCGCGCGCGGCGAGGACCGCCGCCGCGGCCGCGTCGAGCTCGTCGCCGGCGAGCGTCCGAGGGTCGAGCAGCACCCGGCCATGCTCGATCCGCCCGACGACGGCGGGATCGCCGGCCCGCAGCGCAAGGGCGAGCGCGTCGGCGCCCGCGGGAGCCGGGTCGAGCGCCACGGCGAAGCCCGGCAGCTCGAGCAGCGGCAGCGCACCGCCGCCGACGCGGCCGCTCGCCGCGACCACCGCACCGCCGGTCGCCTCGGCAAGGCGCTCGGCCCGCGCCTTCAGCTCCGCTCCGTCCAGCGTCAGCATCGCCAGCACGGGCAGCTCGCGGCGCGCCAGCGCGGGATCGCGATAGAGCGCCAGCGTCGCTTCCAGTGCGGCCAGCGACAGCTTGTCGATCCGCACGGCGCGCGCGAGCGGATGGCGGCGGCAGGCGGCGATCGCCGCCTCGGTTCCGACGAGCACGCCGGCCTGCGGCCCGCCGAGCAGCTTGTCGCCCGAGAACGCGACCACCGCGGCGCCGGCCCGGATGGAGCGGCGGACCGGCGGCTCGTCGACGAGCACGGCGAGGTCGTCGAGCAGGACGCCGGAGCCGACGTCGTCGATGACCGGCACGCCGAGCCCGCACAGCGCCTCGACGCCGACCTCCTCGACGAATCCCAGCGCGCGGAAGTTAGAGGGGTGCGCGCGCAGGATGGCGCCCGTGTCCGGTCCCAGCGCCGCCGTGTAGTCGCCCAGGTGGGTGCGGTTCGTCGTACCGACCTCGACCAGCCGCGCGCCGGCCTGCGCGACGACCTCGGGCATCCGGAACCCGCCGCCGATCTCGATCAGATGGCCGCGGGAGACGACGACGTCGCGTCCCGGCCCCGCGAGCGCCGACACGGCGAGCAGGACCGCCGCCGCGCAGTTGTTGACGACCGCCGCCGCCCCGGCGCCGGTGAGCTCGCGCAGCAGCCCCTCGACGTGGTCGTGGCGGGAGGCCCGGACGCCGCCGGCGAGGTCGAGCTCGAGGTTGGCGTACCCGTGCGCCGCCCGGGCGACGGCCGCCCGCGCCGCGGGCGCCAGAGGCGCGCGCCCGAGGTTGGTATGGACGACGACGCCGGTCGCGTTGAGCACGCGGCGCAGCGACGGGCGCAGCCGCTCACGCGCGCGAGCGACGAGGTCGGGCTCGTCGTCGGCACCCCCCAGCAGCTCGGCGCGGCGCTCGGCCAGCTCGGCGCGGGCCACGGCCGTGGCGAGCCGGTCGACGGACGGGAGCGCGCGCAGGCGATCGGCCACGGTCGCCAGCCTACCCCGGCCGTGCAGTCCGCCCGATGACGGGGCAATTCGGCGCGACCGCAGACGGGGACTACGGTCGGGCGATGCTTGACGCCGGGCTGTTCATGGTGGCCGCCGAGCGGGTCACCGGGGCGCTCGGCGACCATGCGGCGCCCGACGCGCTCGAAGCCCGGCGCATGCAGGCCATCTCGCTCGCCGTGCACGTCCCGATCGTCTGCTTCGGGATCGCGTTCCCCGCCATGTTCCTGTTCGTCCACGGGCTCTACCTGAGGACGGGCAAGCCGCACTACACGGCATCGAGGTGCCGCATCCGCTCTCACTGCTGGCCCGCCACGACCCGGGCGCGACGGTCGTCGGCCTGAACTCCGTGCCCGAGGCCGACCGGCCGCCGGTCAACGTCGTGCGCTACGCGTTCCAGACCATGGTCGGGATCGGGACCGCGCTGGCGGCGCTGGCGGCCGTGTTCCTGATCACCTGGTGGCGGCGGCGGCGCCTGCCGCGCTCGCCGTGGTTCTACCGCGCGGTGATGCTGGCGGTGCCGCTCTCGCTCGTCGCCCTGATCGCGGGGTGGGTCGCCACCGAGGTCGGCCGCCAGCCCTGGATCGTCTATGAGACGATGCGGACCAGCGACGCGGTCACCGCGTCCGACGAGCTGGAGGTCGGGTTCGCCGTCCTGATCCTCGTCTACGTCGGTCTCGCGGCCGCCCTGGCCTGGCTGCTGCGCCGCCTCACCCGCCGGCCGATCAAGGCGGAGCGCTGATGCTGCCCGAGGTCTGCGTCGCCCTCGTCGTGCTCGGGATCACCGCGTACGCGGTGCTGGGCGGAGCGGACTTCGGCGCCGGATTCTGGGACCTCACGGCGGGCGTGTGCGCGGCATGATCCAGCGCTCGATGAGCCCGGTGTGGGAGGCCAGCCACGTGTGGCTGATCTTCGTCCTCGTGCTGGTCTGGACCGCGTTTCCCGTCGCGTTCGGCTCCCTGTTCTCGACGCTCTCGATCCCGCTGTTCGTCGCCGCTCTGGGGATCATCCTGCGCGGCGCGGCGTTCGCCCTGCGCGGAGAGGCGGCGACGATCCGGGAGGCGCGGGTGCTCGGCGCCGTGTTCGCGCTCTCATCCGTGCTGGTCCCGTTCTTCCTGGGCGCGACGCTCGGTGGGATCGCGTCCGGCCGGGTGCCCGTCGGCAACGTCGCCGGCGATGTCGTCGACTCGTGGGTGAACCCGACGTCGATCGCGATCGGGGCGCTCGCCGTCGTGACCGGCGCCTACCTCGCCGCGGTCTTCCTGGCCGGCGACTCGGTCCGCGCCGGGCAGCCGGACCTGGTCGAGGCGTTTCGTGCGCGCGCGCTGGGCGCCGGGGTGGTCGCGGGCGCGGCGGCGATCGGGAGCCTGCTGGTGCTCCGCTCCGATGCGCGACCGCTGTTCGACGCCTCGACCACGGGCGCCGGCCTGGCGGCCGTGGGCGTCTCGGCCGCCGCCGGCGTCGCCACGCTCGCGCGCGTGTGGACGCGCCGCTTCGGCGC
>JBPCNM010000471.1:0-4635 GCA_051001255.1 Solirubrobacteraceae bacterium | reverse complement strand
ACCGCGGCCTACTACGTGGTCGCCGAGACGCTGACCAACGTCGGCCGCCACGCAAGCGCGCGCGGCGCGCAGGTCGAGGTCCGCCGCGAGGGCGAGACGCTGGTGCTGGCTATCCACGACGACGGCCGGCCACGGCGGCGCGCGCCGCGTGCCCGGATCCGGCCTGGAGGGCCTCGCCCAGCGAGGAGCATCGCCCCGACCTCGCCATCGTCGACGTGCGGATGCCGCCGACGCAGACCGACGAGGGCGTGCGCGCCGCCGTCGAGGCGCGCCGCCGGCGCCCAGACGCCTCGATCCTGATCCTCAGCCAGTACGTGGAGGAGCGCTACGCGTCGGAACTGCTCTCCAGCGGCGCGCGCGGCGTCGGCTACCTGCTCAAGGACCGCGTCGCCGACGTGCAGGAGTTCGTCGCCGCCGCCGCCCGCGTCGCCGCCGGCGGGACGGTGATCGATCCCGAGGTCGTCGCACAGCTGCTCGGCCGCCGTCGCGAGCATCCGCTCGACGCGCTCACCCCGCGCGAGACGGAGGTGCTGTCGCTGATGGCCGAGGGCAACTCCAACAGCGCGATCGTCGAGCGGCTGGAGATCAGCCAGAGCGCCGTCGAGAAGCACGTGCGCAAGGTGTTCACCAAGCTCGGGCTGCCGGAGACCGACCAGCACCACCGCCGCGTCCTCGCCGTCCTGACCTACCTGGGAGTCTGATCTGATGCCTGCGCTTCCCGACGAAGTCGGGCGAGCATCGACGCTCGCCGAGCCCGCTGCCGCGTACCGCGCATCGGCGCTCGTCCGGCGCGCGCTGCTCGCCCTGGCGGCGGTGATCGCGCTGGCGATGGTCGCGCTGGGTACGCTCAGCCTGCTGGACCTCGCCGCGCGCCACACCACCGAGGAGCGTGCGACCTACACGGACGTCCGCGCGCTCGTGGTCGACGACGCGAGTGACATCCGGCTCACGAGCGCGCGCGCCGGCGCGCCGCTGCAGGTCGTCGCTCGGGTCACCGAGGGGCTGGCCTCGCCCGAGCGCCGCGCCCGCCGCCGCGCCGATGGGACGCTCCGGCTCTCCGCGTCGTGCCCGGGGTTCCCCGGCGGCCAGTGCAACGTGCGCTACGAGGTCCGCGTGCCCACCGGGACGCTGGTGCGCGCGGACGCGAGCGTGGGCGACATCGTCGCGGAGAATCTGCGCACGAGCGCGCCGCTGGACCTCTCCTCCTCCGCCGGCGACGTGACGGCGATCGGCGTCAGCACGCCCGCGCTGCGCCTGTCGAGCACCGGCGGCGACGTCAGGGCCCGCGGTGTCGGGTCCGATCGGGTCTGGGTGCGCTCCTCCGCCGGTGACGTCGCCGTCTCGCTGCTGGCGCCGACCGCGCGGCTCGAGGCGCGGTCCAGCGGCGGTGACGTCGACGTGCTCGTGCCGGATGCCGTCTATCGCGTCGAGGCGGACACGACCGCCGGCGACGTGGACACCGCGGACGTCCGGACGGCCCCGGACTCCCCGCGGCGGATCATCGCCGGCTCGAGCGCGGGCGACATCCGCGTCGCGGTCCGCCGCTGATCACGGCGCGATCGCGACCATCCGCTCGATCGGGACGCGCGCGCGCTCGGCGATGTCGCCCGGCACCTTGACGACCGGCTTGCCGTCGCGCAGCGCGTCGCGCAGCTTGGGCAGCGTGATCATCTTCATGAAGCGGCAGCTCGCCGCCTCGTTGGCCGCCACGAAGTCGACATCGGGCGCCGCCATCCGCAGCGGGTGCAGCATGCCGACCTCGGTCGCCATGATCGCGGTCGTGCCCGGCCGGGCGGTCTGCGCGTAGGCGAGCATCCCGCCGGTCGAGAGCATGTGCACGCCGTCGGGCGCGATGTCGCCGGCCGCCACGTACTCCATCACCGAGGTCGAGCAGCCGCACTCCGGGTGGATCAGCAAGTCGGCCCCCGGGTGCGCGGCGCGCATGTCGTCGATGTCGCGCGGGCGGATCCCGGCGTGGACGTGGCACTCGCCGTCCCACACGTGCATCGGGCGGCCCGTGACCTTCTCGACGTAGGCGCCAAGGAACATGTCGGGGCCGAACAGGATCTCCGCGTCCGTGCCGTGCTCGCGGTAGATGTGCTCGACCACCGCGACGGCGTTGGAGGACGTGACGCAGTAGTCGGTCTCCGCCTTGACATCGGCGGTCGTATTGACGTACATGACCACGACGGCGCGCGGGTGCTTGGCCTTCCAGGCCCGCAACTGGGCGGCGGTGATCGAGTCCGCGAGCGAGCAGCCGGCGTCGGGGTCGGGCAGCAGCACGGTCTTCTCGGGCGCGAGGATCGACGCCGTCTCGGCCATGAAGTGCACGCCGCAGAACGCGATCATGTCGTCGGACGCGGCCGCGGCCTTGATCGAGAGGCCGAGCGAGTCGCCGACGTAGTCCGCGACGTCCTGGACCTCGGGCAGCTGGTAGTTGTGGGCGAGGATCACGGCGCCGCGCTCGGCGGCGAGCGCGCGTACCTCGTCCTGCATGGCGGGGATGCTGTCGAGCGAGAGCAGTGTCATGTGGGGATCTCCAGGAGGAGGGAGAGGTCGAGGCTGGGCGCGGAATGCGTCAGCGCCCCCATCGAGACGTAGTGTAGACCATTTATGGTCGCGTAGACCACAACTGTGTCGGGTGTGACGCCGCCCGATGCCTCGAGCTCCGCGCGGCCGCCGACCCGGGCCACGGCGCCGGCCACCTGCGCCGGCGTCATGTTGTCGAGCAGCAGGCGCGGCGCGCCGGCGGCGAGCGCCTCGTCGATCTCGGCGGCGTCGCGCACCTCGACCGCGAGCGGCAGGTCGGGCCGCGCGACGCGGGCGCGCCGGACGGCCTCCCCGACCCCGCCGGCCAGCATGGCGTGGTTCTCCTTGATCAGGATGAAGTCGTAGAGCCCGGCGCGGTGGTTGACGCCGCCGCCGTCGGCCACCGCCTGCTTCTCCAGCGCGCGCAGCCCGGGCGTGGTCTTGCGCGTGTCCAGCAGCTTCGCCGTGCCGCCCGCCGCCTGCATCGCCCGTACCACGGTGGCCGTCATCGTCGCCACGCCCGAGAGCCGACCGAGGAAGTTCAGAGCGGTGCGCTCGGCGGTCAGCAGCCCGCGGGCGGCGCCCTCCACGCGCAGCACCGGCGCCGGAGCCTCGCGCCACCGCCCCTCGGGCCCGAGCCGCTCGGCCGCGGCCTCGGGATCCAGCCGCCGGAACACCGCTTCGGCGACGCCGAGCCCGGAGATCACCCCGGGCGCCTTCTGCGTGATCGTCGCGACGCCGCGCGCGCCGGGGCCCACGGTCGTCTCCGCCGTGACGTCGCCGTCGCCGACGTCCTCCGCCAGCGCGCGATCGATCAGGCCGATGTCGACGTCCGCGATGTTTATGGTCACTTCGACACATACTAACGCGGGCCAACTCCGGGGGGCGAGAGTTGCTCGACGTGACGCGGATCGGTTGACAGAACGCCGCATGTCTGACTACCGTTGCTCGTATGCTGCAGCGTGCGTTGCACGATATGAGCATGTACCGCGAACCGCTCAGGCCCGCTGCCACTTCCTCGTCGGTCGCGTCAGCGCGTGTCGCCGAGGCGGCGTTCGATGTCGGCGGCCGCGCGTTCGAGCTGCGGGACCACCTGGCGCAGCCGCTCGCTCGGCAGGCGGTGCGCGGGTGCGGACACGCTGAGGATCGCCACGAGCTTGCGCTGGTCCCCGTGGACGCCGACCGACACGCCGTTGACCCCGAGGTCGAGCTCGCCCTCGTTGGTGGCGTAGCCTTCCCGGCGCACCCGCTCGACGATCGCGCGCAGGCGCTCGGGGTTCACGACCGTCTTCGGCGTCACCGCCTCCAGCGGCCCGGCGAGGATCGCGTCGACCTGGTCGCCGGGCATGCTGGAGAGCACGATCTTGCCGTTGGACGTGCAGTGCAGTGGAAGTGGCCTGGTGAGGTAGTCGAGCCGGAGCAGAGCGTCCTGCGGATCGCGCTGATCGATCGCCACGACCGCGTCCCGCGTGGCCACGCTGACGTTCACGGTCTCCTGCGTGTCCTCGGCAAGCCGATCGAGTGCCGGGCGCGCGACGCGCACCAGCGCCGCGCTGCCCGAGCGGCACTGCGCCAGTGCCACGGCGCCGTAGCCGATCGAGTACCCCTGGCCCGAATCGCGCTCCACGAGCCCGTGGTCCTCGAGCGTCGCAAGCAGGCGCCACGCGGTGGAGCGGTTGACGCCGGATTGCTGCGCGAGCTCCGCGGCGGTCGGTGCGGTGTCGGCCGCCGCCACCGCGCGCAGCAGCTGGACGGCGCGATCGACGGCCTGGATGCGCTGCGCGCGTGAACCGCCCTGGGTGGCGCGCGGCTTCCCCGACTCAGAGCTCATGTCATTCGAAACCGAGGGTGCACGATGCGAACAACGTACACGTCCGATTCCGGCGCCGATCCCGGGCCGCTCACGACGATGGTCGTGCGCGATCTCGACCAGGTCGACGGCGCCTTCGGCGAGGCGTTCGCGGGCGAGTCGCCCGACGGGGTCCACATCAATCTCGTCGTCGGTCGCCGCGGCGGCCCAACCGCGGCGGCGGCCGCCGCCGCGCTCGTGGTCCCGTCGCCGGGGCGCGTCTCGCTCCTGGCCTGCTTGCCTCTCGGCGCCGCCGT
>JBPCNM010000470.1:0-6572 GCA_051001255.1 Solirubrobacteraceae bacterium | reverse complement strand
GTGAAGTGCGTGCAGCCGCGCTCCATCGCCCACTCCTTCATCGCGGCGGCGACGGCGTCGGCGAGCCCGGGATCCAGCGCGAGCCCGCTGTCGAGCGTCTCCTGCAGGCGCTTGTAGGCGGCGCTGGGCAGGCGCTGGCGCTGGATCGCGGTCGAGAACACGTTGTCGCCGAAGCCGTAGACGCCGGACTGGGTCAGGTCCGACTGCCCCATGGCACCGCCGTTGGGGCTCCACTGCGCGGCTGAGACGTTGGTCATCCGGGTGCGGGGCATTGCGTCGAGCATCCTCCTCGAGTTCAGGGCGAGCGCCGCCCAGCGTAGTCGCGCGCCGCCGGCACCGTGCATGTCCACGTGGCCAAAGATCGCCGCGCGCGATTCGCCCGCTCGACCGGCGGGAGCAACCGCCGCGGCGGATCTTCGACACGGGGACAAAGACCCTCGCGGCCGCGGCGCCGACACTATGGGCCATGGAGCCATCGATACCGACGCTCGTCTCCGAGCTCAACTCGACCTGGGTGATCGTCTCGGCGATCCTCGTGATCTTCATGCAGGCGGGGTTCCTGTTCCTCGAGATCGGGTTCTCGCGCGGCAAGAACGCGGGCTCCGGGGTCGCCAAGATCCTGGTCAACTTCTCGATCGCGACCATCGTCTGGTGGGCCTGCGGCTTCGGGCTGGCCTTCGGCGGCGCGGGGACGATCTTCGGCGACTCCGGCTTCTTCGTGAAGTTCGGCTCGGAGATCTCCGGCGGCTCCCTGGTCGCCGGGCCGTTCAGCGGCGCGTCGGCGGCGTTCTTCATCTTCCAGTTCGCGTTCTGCGCCGTGTCGCTGGCGATCGTCTGGGGGACGACGCTCGAACGCCTGAAGTTCGCCGCCTACGCCATCTTCGCCGTCGTCTTCGCGGGCGTGATCTACCCGCTGATCGCGCACTGGGGCTTCGGCGGCGGGCTGTTCGCCGAGATCGGCTCGGGCGTGCAGGACTTCGCCGGCTCCTCGGTCGTGCACCTCACCGGCGCCACGGCGGCGCTGGCCGCGCTGCTCCTGCTCGGCCCCCGCCGCGGCAAGTACGGCTCCGACGGGCGCTCGCGCGTGATCCCCGGGCACTCGATGCCGATCTTCGGTCTCGGCGTGCTGATCCTGTGGGTCGGCTGGTTCGGCTTCAACGCAGGCTCGACGCTCGGGACCAGCACGGAGCGCTTCGCCGAGGTCGCCGTGGTGACCCAGCTGGCCGGGGCCGCGGGCGTGATCGGCGCGTCGATCGCCGCGCTGGCCCTTACCAGGCGGCTCGACGTCGGCATGGCCGGCAACGGCGCGATCGCCGGGCTGGTGGGCATCACCGCGCCGTCGGGCTACGTGGAGTTCTGGGCCGCGCCGATCATCGGCCTGGTCGCCGGGGTGCTCGTGGTGGTCTGCGTGCTGGCGATCGACCGTCACCTCGACGATCCGGTCGGAGCGCTCTCCGCGCATGGCGCCGCGGGCATCTGGGGCACGCTCGCGTGCGGCCTGTTCACCTCGCCGCGCCTGGCCGACGCGGTCGGGGTCGGCAAGGCCGGCCTGTTCGAGGGTGGCGGGTTCGAGCAGCTCGGCGTCCAGGCCGCGGCGGTGGGGCTGACGTTCGTCACCGTGCTGGCGCTCTCGCTGGCCACGTTCGCGACGATCAAGGCGACCGTCGGGCTGCGCGTCTCCGACGAAGCCGAGGACGCGGGCCTGGACATCGCCGAGCACGGCATGTACGGGTATCCGGAGCAGTTCATCCCCGCGCCGGAGCTCGTCGGCTTCTCCGTCCCCTCCCTGGGCCGGGCGTCGGGCGTCCCGGCGCCCACCACCACGGAGGTTCCCGCGTCATGAAGAAGGTCGAAGCGTTCATCCGCCACGAGGCGTTCGAGCCGATTCGCATGGAACTCCTGACCCTCGGGTTCCCTTCGCTGACCATCATGGAGGTCAAGGGCTCCGGTCGCCAGAAGGGCATCACGGAGCGATACCGGGGGGCGGAGCTGACCAACTACCTCCGGCCCAAGGTCAAGATCGAGTGCGTCGTCGCGTCGGGTGACGTGCAGACGGTCGTCGACACGATCCTCAAGCACGCCCGCACCGGCTCGATCGGCGACGGCAAGGTGTTCGTGCTGCCCGTCGACGAGGCGTACCGCATCCGCACCGGCGAGTCCGGCGAGGAGACGTTGCAGGCGCACCCCGGCACGAACTCCGAGCCCGAGCACGTCACGTAGGCGCCCCGTGCCCGCTGCTCGGCCGATCGAGCCCGCCCGCCATCCCTCGCTGGTCGAGCGGCTGCGGGCCGTCCACCTCGAGATGGTGGACGCCGTGCTGGGCGGCGACGGCCTCGGCCGAGTCGCGCAGCTCGCCGCCGACGCGACCGGCGGCATCGTGGCGATCGTCGTCCCGCGGCTGGGTGCGGCGGCCACCTCGGCGGGCGGGCCGCGCGACCTGGCGCCGCTGCGCCGCTACGTCGGCGACCGCTCCAAGCAGCGCCCGGCCGGCCTCCTCGCGGAGGTCCCGATCGCGTTCGGCGACGAGGTGATCGGAGGCGTCCTGGCGCTCGGGGACGACGGCCGCGCGCTCGCGCCCGAGGCGGCGGAGTTCCTGCACCTTGCCGCGGTCGCCTCGCTCACCGAGGTCGCGGTCGAGGAGGCCAAGGAGGAGGTCGAGCAGAACCTGCGGGGCTCGTTCCTGGAGGAGTTGCGCGCCAAGCCCGGCGGGCTCGATCCGCGCGAGGTGGTGCGCCGCGCCGGGCGCCTGGGCTGCGACCTCTCCCGCGGCGCCGTCGTGCTGTGCGCCGAGCTCTCCACCGACCGCCCGCGCCACGTGGTCGCCACGATCGCCGGGGAGCATCCGGGCGCGCTGGCCCAGCACATGGAGACGCCGGGCGACGCGCCGCGGGTCTACGCGCTGCTGCCCGCCGGCGCCGAGGCCGCGCCCGAGGCGGGCGAAGCCCATGCCGGTGATGAGCGCCGAGGCGAAGCCGGTGACGCGCCGCAGGCGAGGCAGACGCGAGGCAGGACGGGCGAAGCCCATGCCGGTGACGAGCCGCAGGCGACGCAGACGCGAGGCACGACGACGCTGGCCGGCGCCCGCCGCCTGGCCGCGCGGCTGCAGCGCCACGGCACGGTCGGGCTGTCGAGCTTCTACGCCGACCCGGCCGAGCTGGGGCGCGCGATCCAGGAGGCGGAGCTGGTGCTCGACGTGCTGCGGCGCTCGGACGGGTCGGGCGGGGATCCGGTCCTGGACATCGGCACCGGCACCTACCGGCTGCTGTTCCGCGTGCTGGCCTCGCATCCCGAGGAGGTGTGCTCGTTCTACGAGGACACGGTGGCCCCGATCGTCGCCTACGACGCCCAGTACGCCACCGACCTCGTCGGCACGCTCGAGGCCTATCTGGAGCACAACTGCAACATGAACGCGACGGCGGCCGCCATCTACGCGCACCGCCACACCGTCGCCTACCGGCTCGACCGGGTCAAGGAGCTGGCAGGTCTCGACCCGATGCAGTCCGAGGATCGCGAGCGGCTAGGCTTGGGCCTGAAGGCCTACCGGATCATCGCTCCGCAGCTTCCGCGCTGAGCGCCGCACTGCCGCTTGAGGACCCGCGCGCAGCTGTCGATGAGACAGGCAGACATGCGCTCACATCTCCCCGTCGCCTTCCTCCTCGCCCTGCTCGCCGCCTTCACGCTGACCGCGGCCCCCGCCTCCGCCGTCGAGACCGGCGTCAACGAGACGATGGATCAGAACCTGCCGCTGGGCAGGACCGCACAGGACCTCGGCGCCGACTGGGTGCGGGTCTGGGGGACCTGGGAGAGCGCCGAGCCGAGCCCGGGCCAGTTCGACCAGGGCTACATCGACTACCTGGCGGCCAAGGTCGCCGACGCCAAGGCGCGCGGCGTCAGGGTGCTGATGATCATCGGGCGCACGCCGGGCTGGGCGTCGGGCGGCAAGCCGGCGATCGCGCCGCCCAACGACCCCGCGCACTTCGGCGCGTTCATGGGCGAGATCGCCCGCCGCATCCCGGGCGTGGACGCGTGGGAGCTGTGGAACGAGCAGGATGACGACGAGTTCTTCCTCGGCGGCCCGCAGCCCGGCTCCTACGCCGCGATGGTCAAGGCCGCCTACCCGGCGATCAAGGCCGTGCAGCCCGGCGACGTCGTCGTGCTCGGCGGCATGGTGGGCAACAACATGGACTTCCTCGAGCAGCTCTACGGCCAGGGCCTGCAGGGCTCGTTCGACGCGGTCGGCGTGCACACCGACACCGCCTGCCTGACCAACAGCCCGGACGTCATCTACCGCGACGAGCGTGGCCGCGTCGGCCAGTACACGTTCACGGGCTACCGCGAGGTGCACGCGGTCATGAGCCGCCACGGCGACGGCGCGAAGCCGATCTGGATGACCGAGCTAGGCTGGAACACGCAGTCGACGGCGCCGAGCTCCTGCAGCGTCGGCATGCGCAAGGGCAGCAAGCCGCTCGGCGTCAGCGAGGGCGAGCAGGCCCAGTTCCTCACCCAGGCCTACCGCTGCCTGGCCGCCGACCCGTTCGTGCAGACCGCGCTGTGGTTCGGCGTCCAGGACATCCCGAAGTCGGTGCACGCGGGCGGCTTCGGCCTGTACCGCACCGACAGGTCGGCCAAGCCGGCGGCAGCCGCGTTCCGCGAGCTCGACGGCGGGATCCCGGCCGTCCCGTGCGGCGGCGTGGTCGACACGAGCGGGCCGGAGATCGTGATCGCCAAGCCGACCGACGGCCAGAAGTTCGTCGGCATGTTCCCGATCGACGCCAAGGCCGTCGACTCGGCGGGCGGCGTCGGGATCCAGAAGATCGAGATCTACGAGGACGGCAGGTTCTCGCGCTCCTACGGGAACGGTCACGCGGTGATGCGCGCGTTCTGGCCCTCGCGCGACTGGAAGGTCGGCAGCACGCACACGATCACGTTCAAGGGCTGGGACGAGGCCGACAACACCACGTCGAAGTCGATCAGGCTGAAGAAGGTCCGCAGGCTGCCGAAGGTCAAGACGTCCGCGGCGCTCGCCGTCGAGCAGCTCGATCCGGCGACGGTCAGGGTGACCGGCCGGGTGACGTCGCGCAAGGCGCGCGCAGCCGGGCTGCGCGGCAAGGCGTTCGTGGTCTTCCAGAAGCAGCGCAAGGCCAAGTGGAAGACGATCCACCGCGTCGGCAAGCACGCGAGCAAGGCCGTCGACCTGACGCAGAGCGTCGCACCCGGCAGCTGGCGCGTGTACCTGAACTACCCCGGCCGCAAGGGCTTCAAGAAGTCGCGCTCGAAGCCGTTCGCGTTCCAGGTCAGCTGAGCGCGGCCTGCCACCATCCCTCCGATGAGCGGCGAACCGGGCGTCATCGCGCGCAGCCCGGGCCCGGTCACGCGGGCGGGGCTGGCCGCCGAGCTCGGCCGGCTCGGTGTGCGCTCGGGGAGCGTGCTGCTCGTGCACTCCGCGCTGTCGGCGCTGGGCTGGGTGTGCGGCGGCGCCCAGACGGTCGTCGAGGCGCTGCTCGACGCGCTCGGCCCGGACGGCACGCTCGTGGCGCCGTCGCACACCGGCGGCAACTCCGATCCCGCCGCATGGGGCAACCCGCCGGTTCCCGAGCCGTGGTGGCCGGTGATCCGCGAGCACATGCCCCCCTTCGACCCGCGGGTCACGGCGGCGCACGGCATGGGCGCGATCGCCGAGGCGGTGCGCACCTGGCCGGGCGCGCGGCGCAGCGCGCACCCGCAGGTGTCCTTCTCCGCCGTCGGCGCGCACGCCGAAGCGGTCACCGCGGGTCACGCGCTGAAGAGCGCGTTCGGCGACGCCTCGCCCGTCGCCCGGGTCCACGACTTCGACGGCGACGTGCTGCTGCTCGGCGTCGGGCACGGCTCCAACAGCTCCCTGCACCTCGCCGAGCATCGCGTGGCGGACCCGCCGCGCGAGGTGTCGGCTGCCGCGGTGGCCACGCCGGAGGGCCGGCGCTGGGTGCGCTGGGAGGACGTGGTCGCCGACGAGAGCGACTTCGAGGCGCTCGGCGCCGCGTTCGACGCCACCGGCGCCACGCGGACCGGGCCGGCCGGCGCGGGCGAGGCACGGCTGATGCGCCAGCGGAAGCTGGTGGCGTTCGCGACCGAATGGCTCGCCGAGCACCGGCCGGCGAGAACGCCGGCGCCAGGCTGACGCGCCGGGCTGCCGGCTCGCGTCGACGGCTTCTGGCCAGTCTCGCCTCGGCTTGAGCAGCGTGGCGGGGCCGGGTGTGTGCGCGGCCGGCTCACGACGTTCGGGGCGTCATGCGACCTCAATGTCGTGAGGCACGCCCGTGCGCGGCCGGCTCACGACGTTCGGGGCGTCATGGAGGCTTGTCGCGCGAAAGTCCCGCGAATGCGGGGGGACGCGAGCGCAGATCCGCCCCGATCAATCGACTGCCCACCCCCGCCGACCAGCGGGACAGACGTCGCAGGCACCGGTGCAAGCAGCTAGCGGCCGGCCCCCTCGCCGCGGACCACGTCGCCGTCGCCGTCCACCCGGGCGGCAACGGGCGCGTCGGCGATCGTCACACGGAATTCGCCCTCCGTGCGCCCGTCGGCGAGCTCGA
>JBPCNM010000469.1:0-5759 GCA_051001255.1 Solirubrobacteraceae bacterium | reverse complement strand
GACTTGATCGACAGCTCCTCCCCGGCTCTGACGCGCCGAGGGCGGCCACGCGAGGCGACGCTGCCGGCCACCGGCGTGATCACCGGCGCGGTCACGGACGCGGCGGCGATGGAGTCGGTGGCCGCGGTGCCGGGGGTCGCGGCCGTCGAGCCGGTGCAGGAGGTGTTCATCCCGCCGCCCGACGCGCCGATCCAGTAGCAGCCGGCGCGACGTCGGGGGCCGGCCCGAGTGATCAGCCTGCGAGCGCAGCGGCCGTTCGCTCAGGCAGGTCGACCGAGTGGGCGCCGCCGTGTGGATTGTCGACGATGCACCGCCACGTGCCGTTTGCCTGCCGGCGAGCGACGTCGGTCGCCGTGCCGGACATCCCGGCGCCGGCGATCTCCCAGTCGAGGACGATCAGGGCGGTGTCCTGCGCGGCCAGCACGTGCCGGACCGTGAGCTCGATGGGATGCCCGAGGTCGACGAGGCGCCCGATCGCCGCGCGCAGCACGTCCTGGGAGAGCGCGACTCCCGGAAGCGGGGCATAGGTCGCTCCATCCGCGTAGTAGCGCGACAGCAGGCCATCCACGTCGCTGGCGTTGAAGTAGTGCCGAAAGACGAGCGGAAGCTCGCCGGGATCATTGGCATGCATGTCGACAACGCTAGATCCGACCAGCACGGCCGACCAGGGCGGTACCGAAAGGTGCCCCTCTACGCTGTCGACGTGCGTCCTGAGGACCATCCTGCCGAGCGAACCGCTCACCTCGTCGGCCGCCACTGGACGGCGCTCGTCCTGGACCACCTCCAGGCCGAGCCGCTGCGGCACGGCGAGCTGCTCGAGCGCATGTGCGGCATCAGCCAGAAGACGCTCACCGAGCGGCTGCGTGACCTCGAGCGCCACGAGGCGGTCCGGCGCGTGGTGCTTCCGGGCCCCGTCCCCGGCACGCTGTACTCGCTGACCGCACGAGGGCACGAGCTCGCTCGACTCCTCGGCGAGCTCGCGGCGTGGGGAGAGTCGACGCTGCCTTGCACGCCGATCGCGCCGCCACCGTCGCCTGACCGCCCGCCGGCCATCGCGGGCTAGACTCACGAGCCCCTCGTGGCTGCCGCACCGTCCACCACCGGCCCCCCGGACTTCATCGGCGTCGGCACGCAGCGCTCAGGGACGACCTGGTGGTTCGAGACGCTGCTCGGCCATCCCCAGATCAAGCCGCCACGCGGGCGCCGCAAGGAGCAGCACTTCTTCGACCGCTTCTGTGCGCAGGAGCTCACGGACGCCGACGTCGCGGCCTACCACGCCCGGTTCTCGCGCGGGCCGGGCCAGATCGCCGGCGAGTGGACGCCGCGCTACATGCACGACTTCTGGACGCCGCGCCTGATCGCCCGCGCGGCGCCCGAGGCGAAGCTGCTGATCATGTTCCGCGACCCGATCGAGCGCTTTCGGTCGGGCGTCCCGCACCGGCTCAACCGGACGGCGGGCGGGCGCATGGAGGCGGTCACCGCCGACGCGATCGAGCGCGGCCGCTATGCGACCCAACTGCGCCGCATGCTCGCCTGCCACGACGCGTCGAAGCTGCTGATCCTGCAGTACGAGAAGTGCGTCGCCGACCCCGCCGACCAGTACCGCCGTACGCTGCGCTTCCTCGGGGTCGACGCCGACCACGAGCACGACGGCTTCGAGCGCCGGCGGGGCACGACGCAGGCGTCCAACAAGCAGCCGCTGCCCGCGCACCTGATGGACGGGCTGCGCGCGACGATGGAGCCGGAGGTCGCGCGGCTCGCCGAGATGACGCCCGAGATCGACGTCGGGCTGTGGAAGAACTTCGCGCACCTGAGGGCGGAGAATGCGCTCTCCACTTGAGCGCCTGCGCACCGGCGATCCCGGCCCGCCGGACTTCGTCGGCGTCGGCGCGCTCGGCTCGGGCACCGGCTGGTGGCACGCGATGCTGCTCGCCCATCCCGAGATCCGACCGCCGCGCGCGCGCCGGCGCGCGCTGCACTACTTCGACCGCTTCTGCGCGCAGGAGCTCACGGACGCCGACGTCGCGGCCTACCACGAGCGCTTCCCACGCCGGCGGGGCACGATCACCGGCGAGTGGACCGGGCGCTACATGTTCGACGCCTGGACGCCGCCGCTGCTGCACCGCGCCGCGCCCGGCGCGAAGCTGATCGCGATGCTGAGCGACCCAATCGAGCGCTACCGCGCGATCTTCAACGAACGTCTCGCCAAGCGCGCGGAGGACGAGACGATCTACATGGCCGACGTGGTGGACCGGCGCAGCTACGCCGGCCAGGTCGCGCGGCTGCGCCGCTTCTACGACCCCGAGCGGATCCTCGTCCTGCAGTTCGAGCAGTGCCGCCGCGACCCGCTCACCCAGTACCGGCGCACGCTGGAGTTCCTCGAGGTGCGCGACCGCGACTTCGCGCCCGGGCGCCTGCGGCGCAAGGCCGCGGGCAAGCCGGAGGCGCTGCACGTGGCGGTGCTGCTCCGTCTCGGCCTCGCCGAAGGGACCAAGCGGCGGCTGAGCGAGAAGCTGGCCGGCCGGCCGCTGGCACGCACGACCGCGCCGCTGTGGCCCGACCTCGAGGCCGCGCTGCACGCCGCGCTCGACCCCGAGGCCGAGGCGCTGCGCGCGATGGTGCCCGGGCTCGACCTGGCGCTGTGGCCGAACTTCGCGCACCTGAGCGCGCCGCAGCCGGTCGCCGCCTGACCTCCTGCCGGCCACCGTCGCGCTCAGGGCGCGGCGGCGGTCGTCAGCCGTTGCGCGTGGCCGTGGCCGACGTCGCGCAGGGCGTCGAGCGCCGCGCGGGCCGCGGGGGCGCGCTGGCCACGCATGATCGCGGCCTGGACGTGGCGGACCGGCACCGGCGTCGCGAGCGGCCGGATGGCGAGCTGGGCACGGGCGACGATGACGTTGAGGTCGTGGGCGAGGGTGACGCCCTTTCCGACTCGGCGTCGCGACCGGCACAGCCGCGTGCGTGAGACTGGTCGACGAGCCGACGCCGGCCGGCCGACCCGGATTCGTTCGCCCGCGCGGCCGGCTCGTGCTCCTCGGGCTCGTCGCGTTCTGCGCGTTCCTGCTCGACGGCGCCGCCAACCACTGGAGCGCCGTGAACCTGCGCAGCGAGCACCACGCCGGCGCCGGCCTGGCCGCCGCAGGCTTCGGTGTCTACGCGCTCAGCGTGGCCCTGGTCCGCGTGGCCGGCGACCGCCTGATCGCCCGCCTTGGCCGCGCCCGCGCGGTCCAGCTCGGCGGACTCGTCGCCGCCGCCGGCGCCGGCGGGATCGTGATCGCCCCCGGCGTCCTCGCTGCCTTGGCGGGATGGGCGGTCCTCGGCGCCGGGAGCGCCATCATCGCGCCGGCCGTGATCGGCGCCGCACCCGCCGCCGGCAACGCACCGACGGGCATCGCCATCGCCTCCGTCACGACCCTCGGCTACCTCGGCTCGTTCACCGGCCCTCCGCTCATCGGCGCGCTCGCCCAGATCAGCGACCTCTCGACCGCACTCCTCCTGCCCGCCGTCGCCGCCGCCGCCATCGTCGCGCTGAGCCGATTCGCACTCACGCCCGCCCGCGGGCGGCGGGCGGGAGCAGGCTCAGGGTCGCGATGACGAGCTGTTCGAAGCCCGCGCCGATCCGCTCGCGGTCGCCGGTCGAGATCAGGTCGAGCATGAGTCCCCGAATGCCGGCGTAGACGTAGGTGGCGACCGCGTGCCCGTCACGCTCGGGAACGCCGGATCGGACTACCAGCCGGCGCAGCAGCTCTATCCACGAGTGGACGAGGTCGTCGAGGAAGCGGTCGAACGCGGGCTCGTCGGAGCTCAGCGCAGCGCCCTGCACCTGGAAGTGCAGCCGCGTGAGCGCGATCCGCTCGGGCGCCGACAGCCCCGCCCATGCGGCGCGGAGCACCTGGGCGGCGTCCAGCTCGCCTTCGCTCGAGTCGATGGCGTCGGCGATCCGGGCCACTCGCGCCTGTTCGCGATCGCGAACCACCGTGAGCGACTCTCGCAGCAGCCGGTCGCGGCTGCCGAAGTGGTACAGCAGCGTGCGATGGCTGACCCCGGCGCCCGCGCCCAGGCTGCGGAGGTCCTCGAGGCCGCGCTCGGACAGGTGATCTGCGACCGCTTCGAGGATCTGGCGCCTGCGGTGCTCGTGACGGACTCTGCGTCCGTCCGTTGCGGACGTCGGAGGTTCAAGCGCCATGACGCGTGAACCTACCGCGGGCGCCGTCGGCGCTTACCGGCGACAGCGGACGCGGTCGCTCGCCCTCGCCCGCGAGCCGTCCGCGAACGTGGTCTCGAGGCCGAACGTCAACCGCTTCCGCGGGCAGCGCCTGGTCGCCTCGAGCAGGCCTCTCCGTCGACCGCCGACCCGGCCTACGCGGCGCGGGAACACGAGCGAGAAGCTGCGCGCGACCGGACCCTCGGAACTCGCCGCCGGCAGGTCCTCGACGAACACGAGGCTCGACCGTCGCGCGGCACGGCCCTGCGCCTTGCGGATCACCGCGGGGGTGAACACAGGCCCGGTGGGCAGCGCTATGCGAGTCACGAGCGCCGCGACCGTGCCGCGGGGACGGCCGGTCTTGTAGGTGTCCACGCGCGCCCGGAAGGGCTGCGGGACCGCCGGTCGCGCGTCGATCAGCGCGGAGCCCGTCGCGATTCGAGCCCTGCGGCACCGATCCGGCGCGCGTTCGAGGGTTCGCTGCGAGCAGTTCGGCACCACACGCGGGTGGGCTCTGAAGCCGACGGGCAGCGAGAACTCGAAGCGCGTCGCGGGTGCCGGCTTCTCGCTCGCCGGCGCGAGGGTGGTCCGCTTCACCGCCACGCGTACGGGCCCCGCGCCCGGTTCGACCTTCCACCTCAGTCGCTCGGCGTACGGGGCTGCGTCCGCGGGCGCCGCTGCCGTGAAGACGATGAGGGCGGACAGTGAAGTGAGTAGTAACCGATGGTTCATGTACCGCATGGTACACAGCTCCGGCCTGGCGGCCCGGGTGCCGCTCAGAAACGGGGCGCCCTCGGGATCGTTGTGCGGCGACGCCGAGCTGCACCTACTCGACGCCGGCCACTGGGCGCTCGAGACCCACCTCGACGAGATCGTCGCCCTCGCGCGCGACTTCCTCGGCCGCGTGCACGCCTGAGGCGCCGCGAGATGCCCGACCCCGGTGGCGACGCGCGAATGAGGAGGCGTGATCAGGCGCGGAGGGCCGGAGACGGGGCGCTCGGCGTCATCACGGACGGGCGTTGGCGCGCGATCGAGTTGAGGCAGATGAGCGCGAGTGGCGCGGCGTAGGCGCCTGCGCGCTCGATGACTTCCCAGCCCACCCCGTAGGCGCCGTCGGTCAGGTACAGGCCTTCGGTGGCGAGCTTCCATGCGACGACGAGGGTCAGGACGCCGGTGGTCGGCCGTGTGAGCGCGAGCAGGCCGAGGCCGATCTCGAACAGACCGATGGTCGCGTTCAGTGTCGTCGGATCTGCGACGAGCGTGTCGAGCCCGATCGAGTCGTAGAGGTCGATTGGGAGCGGCTTGTCCGCGAACACTCCAAGCGCACCGTGCCCGATCAGGTAGGCCGCGATGATGACCGCAACGGAGCGAGCGCGCGGTTTCGTCAGTCGGGCGATCCCGCGAATCGGTGAGAGCCATTCCCCCGCGGAGGAGCCGAACCCGTGCAGCAGGAGAAGCGCGAGCGGTACCCCGTAGTTGTAGGAGCGCTCGACGAGCTCCCAGATGCCCTCGCCGGCGAGCGGCCTCAGACTCGCTGTGAAGAATCCCCAGAACGCCA
>JBPCNM010000468.1:0-2518 GCA_051001255.1 Solirubrobacteraceae bacterium | reverse complement strand
GGCCCGCCCGGCTGCGACGGTGACCGCTTCGTCCCCTGCGAGCTGCCCGCCGCCGCCGCGGGCCTCGCGGGCCTGCGCGAGCGCCTCGAGACCGCCTCGGGACCCCCTGCCGCTCCAGGCACGCCGGCCGCCGCCCGCGCGCCCTCCGGCGAGGCGCCCGCGGCGGGCAGGTCGTCGTTCGCGCGCTCGACCGCGGAGGCGGCCGCCGCGCTCGCGGCGCTCGAACCGGGACGCGACCGGCTCGTCGTCTACGTCGGCAAGCTGATCGCGTCCAAGGGCGTCGAGCTGCTGCTCGCGGCCTGGCCGCTCGTGCTCGGCCGGGTGCCGGAGGCGCGGCTGATGGTCGTCGGCTTCGGGGCGTTCCGCGAGCCGCTGGAAGGGCTGGCGGCGGCGCTTGCGCGCGGCGACCTCGACGGCGCGCGGGCACTGCGCGCCGAGGACGGACGCGAGCTGCCCGAGCTGGCCGCGTTCCTGGACGCCCTCGGCCCCGAGGCCGCCGGCTACCGGGCCGCCGCCGCCGGCATGGCCGCGCGCGTGCACTGGGCCGGGCGGCTCGAGCACGAAGAGCTTGCCGACGTGCTGCCCGCCGCCGAGGCGATGGCGATGCCGAGCACGTTCCCGGAGGCGTTCGGCATGGTCGCCGCGGAGGCGGCGGCGTGCGGGGCGCTGCCTGTGGTGGCCGGCCACTCCGGGATGGCCGAGGTCGCCCGCGCGCTGGCCGCCGCCGCGCCGCCGGAGGTGCGCCCGTGGCTGACGTTCGAGGTCGGCCCGGGCGCGGTGACGCAGCTCGCCGATGCCCTCGTCGCCTGGCTCGAGGCGCCCGCCGACCTCCGCGCCCGCACGCGCGAGGCGATCGTCGGCGTCGCGCGCGAGCGCTACTCCTGGGACGGGGTCGCGCGATCGGTGATCGCGGCCGCCGAAGGGCGGCTGGACACGCTCCCCCGCCCCTGAGCCGCGGCGCGAGCGGCGCCGCGCTACGCCCGGCGCGTCCCCGCCGCGCGCGGCGCGAGCGGGGTTGCCTCGCCCCGCGAGCACTGATCCGACTACGTCGGCGAGCACAGGCAAGTAGCATGCCCCGCCATGGCTCCAGGACGGGTCCGGATGCTGCTCCTGGCGGGCGTTGCCGCTGTCGGCCTCACGGGTTGCGAGCTCAAGGACGACGGCGACAATCTCGTCAACGGCAAGACGCTGTTCGTACAGGAGTGCGCGCGCTGCCACACGCTCGCCCGCGCCGACGCGCAGGGCGTCATCGGGCCGGACCTCGACGAGGCGTGGCAGCAGGCGGCGAAGGACGGCTTCGGCCGCTCCACCTACGAGGGCCTGGTGCACCGCCAGATCCTGCATCCCAACCGCAACCAGCAGAAGGACCCCAACACGGGCGAGCGGCTGCCGCTCATGCCGGCGAACCTCGTGACCGGCGAGGACGCGCAGGACGTCGCCGCCTACGTCGCGTCCGCAGCCGCCGCCCCCGGGGAGGACCCCGGCCGACTCGCCGACGTCGGCGGCGGCCAGTCCGACGAGGTCGCCAAGGCGCAGGGCGGCACGCTCGAGATCCCGGCCGTGCCGACCGGCGCGCTCGCCTACGAGTTCGGCAGCGCCACGGCGCCGCCGGGCGAGCTCACGATCGAGTCCGAGAACGACGCGTCGATCCCGCACGACATCTCGCTCGAGGGCAACGGCGTCGACGAGCGGGGCGAGGTGGTCCAGGACGGCGGCGTGTCGAGCATCTCGGTCGACCTCGAGCCCGGTGAGTACGCGTTCTACTGCTCGGTGGAGGGCCACCGCGAGGGCGGCATGGAAGGCACGCTCACCGTCAAGTAGCCGCGCGGGCGCGCTCGCGCGCCTCGTCGCGGTCGTGCTGCTGGGCCGCGTGCCAGAAGAAGTAGCACAGCGCGAAGACCATGATGAGGATGTCGAGCGTGACCATCATGGCGCCGGCGATCTGCTGGTCGGCCAGCGCGTCGACCCCCTGGCGCTCGCCGCTCCCGTAGACGCCGGTGTAGACCGGCTCCTGGATGAGCACGAAGCCCATCCCGAGGAACATGCCGATCATCCGCGCCGCGAAGATGTGCGCGATCTTCCACAGCTCTCCGCGCAGCCGGCGCCGCTTGGGCTCGATCGCCGACCACCACACGAGCATGCCGGTGAAGACAAAGCTCGCGTGCTGGGCGACGTGGACGAGCTCGTGGCGCACCGCGCCCTCGAACGCGGGCGTCAGGTGCCACCCGTAGAGCACGACCGCGTAGAGAGGGATCGCCACGAACGGTTGCCGCAGCGCGCGGAAGCCGGCGCGCAGCCGCCGGCGCCGGGCGAGCGGCACGAGCACGTCGCGCGGCAGGAAGAACGCGAGCACCGGGTTGCGCAGCCCGGCCAGCAGCAGCGGCGCCCCTAGGTCGGCCAGCAGCAGGTGCTCGGCCATGTGGGCGCTCAGGCGCTCGTCGGCGAGCGAGCCGATCGGCGAGAGCAGCGCGATCGCCTGCAGCCCGAGCCCGAGGTGCCAGCAGACGACCTGCCCGCG
>JBPCNM010000467.1:0-12681 GCA_051001255.1 Solirubrobacteraceae bacterium | reverse complement strand
AGCGCGGAAGCGAGCAGGAACGGATACACGCGACTCAGTCACGAGAGGCTCCCGGCACCGTTCAGAGCCTGACCAGCATGGCAACCAGCACCGCACCGACGAGCACCGCGGCGACAAGTAACAGCGGTTCTATGCATTGAAGCCCAACCCCGTCAGGCACCACTCCTTGGCGGTGCTCCTACGCATGGCTCGATTGTATGAGCCACGTTCGCCAGGTCCAGCCGGTCCGCGTCTCCGGCAGGGCTCGTCCGAGGCGCGCAGCAGCTCGCCTGGGTCAGGCTGCGGGTGACCCCGCTGAGCCAACCAGACGATGGATCCGTCGCGCCGCCACCGGGATGTGGTCGAGCGGGACGTGCTCGAGGATGAGCGGCAGGTCCGGTCGCCGGGTGCGCAGGAAGTCCAGGTACGGCCGCTGCGCGAAGAGACCGGTGCCGAACTCGGGCGTCGTGGTCTCCTCGCCAAGGACCGCCACGTCCTTCAGGTGGGCGACGACGAAGCGGTGCTCGAACCGGTCCAGGAGGTCGCGCACGACCCGTTCCTGCGCCGGCACCAGATGGCGCGACAGGAAGTTGTAGGGGTCGCAGACCACCTGCAGGTGCGGCGACGGAAAGCGCTCGAGCAGGCCGATCAGCTGGCCGGGCGTCTTGAGGACGTTCTTCACGTGCGCTTCGAGCGCGAGGATCGTGCCGGTGCGCTCGGCGACGGGCAGCAGCGCCGCGACGGCCTCGTCGAGCAGGGCCCAGGCGTCCGCGCCCCAGTTCTCGGGCACGTCGGTCCAGTCGCTCTCGCGCGACCGCGTACCCGTCTCGGTGGCCACCACGTTGGTACCGAGGAGCGGAGCGATCTCCAGGCAGCGCCCGATCAGCTCGAGGTTCGCCCGGCGCACCGCCGCGTCGGGCGCCACGAGGTTGCGGTAGCCCGCGAGCGCGGCGACCGAGATGCCGGCCCCGTCGAGCGTGGCCTTCAGGGAATCGATGCGATCCGGCTCGGCGAGGCACTCCTCCAGGAGTCCGCCGCCGAGCTGGACCGTCTCGAGGCCGAGCCGGCGAAAGGCCTCGGCCATGCGCTCGCTCTCCCCGGCCTCGAAGTCGTAGGAGAACGCGCCCAAGCGCGGCCAGCGGGCATCGCCTTCGAGCGGGAGCACGGACCGCGCGAAGCTGAGATCGCGCCGGACGAGCTCCTCGGGTGCCGGGGGAGTCTCGAAGACCAGCCAGCCGTCGTAGCCGATCTCGCGCAACGCGCGCGCGCTCGCGGGGAAGTCCACCCGTCCCAGTCCGGGGTGGCAGTCCCCGCGCCGCACGCGCGTGTCCTTCAAGTGAACGCGCCGGATCAGCGGGCCGAGCGCGCGGGCCTCCGTCGCCGTGTCCAGCCCGCTGGCGACGGGGTTCGCGAGGTCGAAGTAGCAGCCGAACGCCGGCGACTCGACCTGTGCGGCGAGCAGCTGGACGCCGTCCGCCGGTAGCGTGCCCTCGTAGCACAGGGTCACGCCCCGCTCCGCCGCCCGAGGGCATAGCGGGCGCAGCGCGCGAGCGACGCGCTCGATCTGGGCGGCGGTGAACAGCTCGCCCCGCATGAAGAACGGGACGAGGATGATGTCGGCGCCCAGCTCCGCGGCCCACGCGACCGCCGCGGTGACGTCGTCGGCGGCGGCGTCGGCGACCTGCGGATCGGAGTCGCCGAGACCTCCGTGGTTGTGCTCGCCGAGCACCAGGGACGGGATCGGCGTCGACGTGTCCTGCGCGGCCGCGCGGAGGCTCGCAAGCCGGGGGCTCCCGGGCGCGCGCAGCTCGCTGCGCGTCAGTACGACCTCGACGCCGGCGAAGCCGCTCCGGCGGGCGCGCGCGAAGACCTCGAGGTCGTCGCGGCCGCCGATGACCTGGTCCATGACGCCCGGCTTCATGCGGCCCTCGCACCGCCGTGCTCGGCGACGAGGCGCTCCACGATCGCCGGAGCGACGACGTGCTCGATCGCCGGCGTCGCCGCGCCGACGACGCCGGCCCGCGCCCCGAGCGCGCTCGGCAGAATCTGAAGGTCACCGGTCACCAGCGGCAGCGACCGCTGATAGACCACCTCGCGGATGCCGGCCAGCAGCGGCTCCCGCGCCGCCGACAGCTCACCTCCGACGACGATGGCGCCGGGGGCCAACAGGCTGACCACGCCGGCGAGCACCTCGCCCAGCTGGCGACCCGCCTCGCGCACGTGGTCGAACGCCTCGCGCTTGCCTTCCGCGACGAGCCGCACGACATCGCCGGTGCCGGACGCCTCGACGCCCGCCGCGGTCAGCGCCCTGGCGACCGCCGGCCCGGCGGCGAGCGCGGCGATGCAGCCCCGTCCCCCGCACGTGCAGGGAGCGTCGGAGCCCACGGGGGCCCGGATGTGGCCGATGTCGCCGGCGGCACCGTGCAGCCCCCGGTACACCGTGCCGTCGATGACGACGCCGGCCCCGATGCCCGTGGCGACCTTCACGAAGACGAGCGGATCGAGGGCACCGGAGCGTGCGCGGTGCTCGCCGAGCGCCATGACGTTCACGTCGTTGTCGACCAGCGCGGGGGCGCCGAACGCCTCGCTGAGGGCCGCGGCCACCGGGTAGCCGTTCCACCCCGGCATGATCGGCGGGTTGACGGGTCGGCCCGTCACGACGTCCACCGGTCCGGGGAGCCCGACGCCCGCGGCCAGCGTGTCGTGCGGCCGTGCGCCGGCCTCGGCGAGGAGGTCGGAGACGGTGCTCGTCAACCATTCCAGGATCGCGTCGGGACCGGACCCGACCACGATCGGCTCCTTGCGCTCCGCGAGCGATCGGCCACCGAGGTCGGTCACCGCCACGTGGCCGTGGCTCGCGCCGAGGTCCGCCGCGATGACGACGCCCGCCCGATCGTTGAAGGACAGCGCCGCGGGCGGCCGGCCTCCAAGCGAGCGGGAGGAGCCGCCGTCGCGGACGAGATCGCTTGCAAGCAGGAGATTGACGCGCTGGAGGATCGTCGACCGGGACATCCCGGTGGCGGCGATGAGCTCGTTGCGCGTCGCCGCGCGGCCGGAGCGGATCAGCGAGAGGACGTATCCGGTCGAGCCCGGAGGCGCAGCGGCGCGCGCTGTCCGCTCGCTCGGGTCCATGGCCCGATCCTAGTCACTTCGGTATGGCCATGCAACGTAACCGCCCCTTCCCCGGATGTATTCGCGTTGCGTCGCAGTTGAAACTGTGGAAGGGTGCGGAGACCCGCCAGCGACAGGAAGAGACGAGACGCAATGGGTCGCGCCCTGATGCTCACGGCACCGCGCGAGGTGAGCTTCCAAGAGATCCCGGCCGGTCCGCCGGGGCCCGGCGAGGTGCGGCTTCGCAGCCTGCTGAGCGGCATCAGCCACGGCACCGAGCTCAACCTGTACCGCGGCACGTCGGCGTTCGTCGATCACGTCTTCGACCGCGAGCTGCGCGCGATCCTGCCGGCCGGGGAGAGCTCCCCGTATCCCGCGACGCTCGGCTACGGGCTCGTCAGCGTCGTCGAGGAGATCGGGCCCGGAGTGGACGGGCTGAGCCCCGGCGACGTGGTGCACACCGGCACGCCGCACCGCGACGAGGCGGTGATCGATGTCGAGCAGGCGAGCCGCGGCGGCTTCCCGCTCGTGCGCGTGCCGCCGGGCGCGCCGCTCGAGGCGGCGCTCTTCATCAGCATGGCAACGATCGCGCTCCAGGGAGTCCACGACGCGCAGATCAAGCTCGGCGATCGCGTCGCCGTCGTCGGCCTCGGCGCCATCGGCCTGCTGCCCACGCAGACGGCGCGCCTCTCCGGGGCGGGCGCGGTGCACGTGATCGATCCGGTCGAGGACCGCAGGCAGCTCGCACTGGAGCTGGGGGCAGATGCGGCGCACGACCCGCGGACCGCCGAGCCGAGCACGGGCGTCGTCGTCAAGCGCGCGCTCGCCGGCCGCGGCGTCGATGTGGCGATCGAGACCTCGGGCAACGACGCCGGACTGCACGACGCCATGGCCTGCGCCGGGCTGGGCGGCACCGTCGTGGCGCTCGGCTTCTACCAGGGCGGCGCCGCGCGGCTGCGCCTCGGCGAGGAGTGGCACCACAACCGCCTGACCCTGCTCTCGAGCATGGGCGGCTGGAGCGCGCCCCACCGCAGCGCGCCGGCGTGGGATCGACGGCGGATGGTCGCGGCGGTGGCCGACCTGCTCTTCTCCGGGGCGCTGGCCACCAACCGGCTGTCTCTGCGCACCTTCCCGTTCGCAGAGGCCGTCGAGGCGTATCGCTGGCTCGACGAGCATCCCGCGGACGCGATCAAGGTCGCGCTGTCCTACGACGCGCCCGCCGGCTGATCGGTCAGCCAGGCCGAGGACCAGGGCGCGAGCCGCAGCTGCGCGCCCGGCGCCGGGCTCGCCCGGCCGGCGAGGGGAACCCACTTCGCACCGTCTCCTGCGACGCCGACCGTGCACGGCTCCCCTGACACGTTCACGTACACCCGCGCCCGCTCGCCGCTCTCAGCGGCCCGCTCGACCGCGAAGACCTGCGGGGGCGCGTCGAGCAGCGTCTGCTGGCTGTCGGGGTGAAACGCGGGCGTCGCCGCCCGCGCCGCCAGCAGCTCGCGCAGCCCGTGCCACGCGGCGCCCGCGCGGCTCGCCCCGTCGGCCAGCAGACGACGAAGGCCGGCGACGTCGTCGAAGCGCCGGCGATGCAGCGCGCGCGGCTCCCCCGTCCGCTCGAAGCGCTCCCGGTCGTTCTCGCCGGCGACGGCCGACTGGACGTAGGTGGCGGGGATGCCGCGCAGCGCAAGCATGACGGCGTGAGCGGCCAGGTGGCGGCGCAGCGCGACTTGCTGGGAGCATCCGGCGGCCATCAGGGCGTACCAGGTCGAGTTCAGCTCATAGACGGACGTCTCGCCGCTGGCCAGTGTGCGGCGGGTCACGTCGCCACCCGCTCGCAGCGTCGCGTCGACGAGCAGGTCCACGTCGGCGGCGTCGAGCAGTCCCTCGGCGGGACGGATCCCCACGCCGTCGTGCGATGCGAGGAAGTTCAGGAAGGCGGTCCCCGGGCGTGGCGGCTCCAGCGCCGCGGCCCACGATCGAAGCCGGGAGGCGTCCTGCGTCAACAGCGCGTGCAGCGTCAGCGGAGGCAGCGGGAACTGGTAGACGAGGTGGGCCTCCTCGGCGCCGGGCGAGCCGAAGTAGCTCACGTTCTCCTCGTGGCGGACGTTGGTCTCCGTCAGCACGAGCACCGACGGGTCGACCGACTCGACGCAGCCGCGGAGGAACCGGACGATCGCGTGGGTCTCCGGCAGATGGATCGACGGCGTCCCCTCCTCCTTCCAGAGGAATGCGATGGCATCGAGCCGAAGCACGTCGGCGCCGCGCTCCACGTAGGTCAGCAGCACTTCGAGGACTCGGAGCAGCACCTCGGGCGTGCGGTAGTCGAGGTCGACCTGATCCTCGGAGAACGTGGTCCAGGCCCAGAGCGGACCGTCGGCGCCCTCGAAGCGCGTCAGCAGCGGCCGGGTGCGCGGCCGGACGACCGCCGACAGGTCCGAGGCGGGATCGGCGGTCCGGAAGAAGCCCGCGTATCGCGGATCGCCGGCGAGAAAGCCCTGAAACCAGGCGCTGCCGGCGGAGAGGTGGTTCAGGACGGCGTCCACGGCCAGGCGCCGGTCGCCGGCCAGCGCGTGCAGGTCCTCCCACGTGCCGTAGCGCTCGTCGACCGCCAGGTAGTCGCTGACGGCGAACCCCTCGTCGGACGTCGAAGGGAAGAACGGGGTGACGTGCAGCCCGTTGAACCACGGGTCGAAGACGTCGCGCATGACGGTGCGCAGCGTGGCCAGCGGCCCCTCGCCGTCACACGTGAACTGGTCCGGGTAGGTGATGAGCCATGCGTCGCGCTCGTCCCACCGCTGGGCTCGCACGGGGCGGGCCGGCTGGCGCGCGAGGAGCTGCTCGACCTCGATCGCGACGCGGGCGGCGACTTCGGCGCCGTAGAGGTCGTCGAGCAGCCGGCGCCGCACCGCAGCCGGCGCGTCGGCGCCAGTGGTGAGCGCCACGGAAGTCGTCGCTCGCGGCGGCATCGGCTCAGGCGGCGACGCCGCGCCGGACCAGCAGCGCGTCGACGTTGGCGGGGGCCAGGATGTCCTCCAGCGCCAGCGTCGTCGCACCGACCACGCCGGCGCGCGGACCGAGCCGGCTGAGGAGGATCCGCAACTCCCGCGTGGCCAGCGGCGAGGAGCGCTGATAGATCGACTCGCGGATGCCCGCGAGCAGCGGGCCGGGCGCCTCGGCCATCTCGCCGCCCACCACGATCGCGCTCGGGGCCACGACGCTCACCACGGCGGCGAGCGCGGCGCCGAGCACGCGTCCGGCCTCGCGAACGTGGTGCACCGCCACGGCGTGGCCGCCCTTGACGAGCTCGACCACGTCGGGGATCGACGCTACGTCGATGCCCGCTTCACGGAGCTGGCGCGTGACCGCGGAGCCCGACGCCAGGGCGCCGACGCAACCGCGGTTGCCGCAGGTGCAGATCACGTCCGACGGCGTGATCGCACGGATGTGCCCGATGTCGCCCGCGCGGCCGTGGTTGCCGCGCAGCAGCTCGCCGCGGCAGATGAGCCCGGCGCCGATCCCCGTCGCCACCTTCACGAACACCATGTGCGACAGCTCGTGCCAGTGCCGGCGGTGCTCGCCGAGCGCCATCGCGTTGACGTCGCGCTCGAGGAACACGGGTGCGCCGAAGCGCTCGCTGAGCTCGTCGGCGACGGGGTAGGCGTCCCAGCCGGGCATGATCGGCGGGGTCTCGGGCCGGCCGAGCGCGACCTCCACCGGCCCGGGCACGCCGATGCCGAGCGCGAGCACGTCGGCCGACCCCTGGCCGGCCTCGGCGAGGAGCGCGTCGAACGTCGCGGCCACCCATTCGAGGACGGGGCCCGGGCCGTCGGCGATCCTGATGTGCTCCTCACGCTCGGCAAGCGCCGCACCCGCCAGGTCGGAGACCGCGAGGCGTCCGTGCGTGGCGCCGAGGTCGGCGGCGAGCACCACCCCCACGCGCTCGTTGAACGCGAGCGCCGCGGGGCGGCGGCCCCCGGTGGAATGACCGCCGTCGGGCTGCTCGAGCAGCAGCCCGGCGTCGAGCAGCAGGCCCACCCGCTGCATGACGGTGGAGCGCGACAGGCCGGTGACGCCCACCACCTCGTTACGCGTGCGCGCGCGGCCCGCGCGGATGAGTTTGAGGACCTGACCGGGTGAACCGGTACCGGACCCAGGCGGCACGGTCATGCGGAGGCCGACTTTAGCGGACCGATCACAACCTTGCTCGCTACTTCTGCGTGACGACTAGTGAGAGGTGAGGTGATCCCTTGGCCTCGTGCTCTCACTTCTGCTTGCGGATTCAGGCGAAGACCTCTAGCATCGCGGACGTGTCAGCCGGGAGGAGGCTGCGCATTGCCGGGATGAACCCGTCAGGAGGAGGAGAACAGTGAGCATGCGACGCGCACTCGTCGTCGCCTTGGCCACCGTCGCCGCGCTGGCGATGGGCTGCGGCGGCGATGACGACGAAGGCGGCGGAGGCGGCGAGGGCGTGCGCGGCCAGACCATCACGGTCTGGAGCGGCATGTTCGAGCCCGACCGGCTGAAGGCGACCGAGGACATCCTCGCCGACTTCACGCAGAAGACCGGGGTCAAGACGAAGCTGGTCCCGCTGCCCGAGGATCAGGTCGCGACGCTGATCACCAACTCCGCGGCGGCAGGCGAGCTGCCCGACGTGCTGATGGCGATCTCGACGGCCGACTCGCACACCTACGCGGCGCAGGGCGTGTTCGACGGCGAGGCGGCGCAGGCGGTGATCGACAAGCTCGGGCCCGACACGTTCTCCGAGAAGGCGATCGAGCTCGTCAGCCAGGACGGCGTGGCCACGGGCGTCCCGGTCTCCGGCTGGGGCCAGCTGCTCATCTACCGCAGCGACCTGTTCGACGAGGCGGGCCTCGAGGCGCCGGAGACGCTGGAGGACATCCGCGCCGCCGCCGAGCAGCTCAACGAAGACGATCGGGTCGGGATCACGCTCGCGACCGCGCCAAAGGACGCCTTCACCGAGCAGTCGTTCGAGTACGTCGCGCTCGCGATGGGGTGCCAGCTGGTCGACGACTCGGGCAAGGTGACGTTCGACTCACCGGAGTGCGCGGACGCGCTGAGCTACTACGCCGACCTGGCGAACAACTTCTCCGTCCAGGGCAACCAAGACGTCGACTCGACGCGTGGCACGTACTTCGCAGGACGCGCGGCGATGATGATCTGGTCGCCGTTCCTGCTCGACGGCATGGCCGGGCTGCGCGACGACACGCGGCCGTCTTGCCCGCAGTGCAAGAAGGATCGCGGGTTCCTGGCCAAGAACAGCGGCCTCGTGGGCCCGATCGCGGGCCCGAGCGGCGAACCCTCCCAGTACGGCGACGTCGCCACGTTCAACATCACGACCGACGCCAACACGGAGGCCTCGCAGGCGCTGCTCGAGTTCATGATGAACGAGGGCTACACGCGCTGGCTCGCGATCTCCCCGCAGGGCCAATATCCCGTCCGCCTCGGCGACAAGCAGGACCCGGAGAAGTTCGCCGACGCGTGGGCAGAGTTGGAGAGCGGCGGCGACCGCAAGGCGCCGCTGAGCAAGTTCTACTCCGAAGAGTCGATCGCCTCGCTGGGCGAGGGCGTAGAGAACTTCCAGCGCTGGGGCTTCCCGCAGGGCCAGGGAGCGCTCCTCGGCGCCCTCGGCGCCGAGCGGCCGATCGCCGAGGCGGTCGTCTCGGTGATCGGCGGCGACGATCCCGCCGAGGCGGCCGGCGCGGCCCAGGCCCGGATCGAAGAGATCCAAGCAGACATCGAGTAGGAGCCGGCTCCGTGGCCGTCGAGGTCCAGGTCCAGCCGACCAAGCAGCGCCGCGCGCGGGGGACTCGCGCGCGGCGTGACTCGCGCGCCGGCATGACCCTCGTCTCCCCGACGTTCGTCGTCGTGCTCGTGATGGTGATCCTGCCGGTGCTGTGGGCGCTCTTGCTCTCGTTCCAGCGGATCCGCCTGATCCAGCTGCGCCAGCTTGACCTGCTCGGGGGCGAGTACACCCTGCGCAACTACGAGCGGCTGCTGTCGTCCTCCGGGTTCCTGGAGGCGGCGCGTACCACGCTGATCTACTCGGTGTTCGGCACGGCGGGGGCGATCGGGCTGGGCCTGATCGCCGCGCTGCTCGTGCGCTCCTCGTTCCGCGGCCGCGGACTCGTGCGCGGCGCGATGCTGCTGCCGTACATCGCGCCCGTGGTCGCCGTCACGTTCATCTGGAGGGTGCTGCTCTCACCGCAGCTCGGCTTCGTCAACGCCGTCGGGACGGACATGCTGGGCTGGAACTCGCCGATCCCGTTCCTGAGCCAGGAGTCGGGCACGATCAGCCTGTTCGGCCTGAGCCTCGGCGTGCCCACGGCACTGCTCGCGGTGCTCGCGTTCGAGGCCTGGCACTCGTTCCCGTTCGCGTTCCTGTTCATCCTCGCGCGCCTCCAGGCCATACCGGGCGACATCGAGGAGGCCGCGCGCGTCGACGGCGCCGTGCCCACGCAGATCTTCCGCTACATCATCCTGCCGCAGCTCGCCAGCGTGATCGCCCTGATCGCCGTCCTGCGCTTCATCTTCACCTTCAACGCCTTCGACGAGATCTACCTGCTCACCAACGGCGCGGCGGGCACCGAGGTCCTCGCCACGCAGATCTACTCGCTGCTCACCGCCCGCAGCGACGTGGGCGCCTCCGCTGCCCTCGCGATGTTCATGGCCGCGGCGCTGGCCCTGCTGCTGCTCGTCTATCTCAAGTTCTTCGGCGAAAAGGACCGGATGCCATGAACCCGTCCCGAAGTCGTTGGTCGCGCTTCGCGATCGAAACCCGGGCGCTGCGCATCGTGCGCCCGCTGGGGATCGCGTTCTTCGTGCTGATCACCGTGTTCCCGTTCTACTACATGATCCTGCTGTCGATGCGCGACCTCTCGGCGGTCATCGAGTCGCCCGGCTCGATCGTCGTGGGGCTCGGCGAGCTCTCCGCGGACGCCTATGCGCGCGTGCTGCGCTCTACCGAGGACGGGGGCGAGGGATTCGTCCGCTTGCTGTTCAACTCGCTCGGCCTTGCCATCGGGACCGTGATCGTGACGCTCCTAGTCTCGATCCTCGGCGCTTACGCGGTCGCGCGGCTGCAGTTCTTCGGCCGCCGGCAGATCGGCTTCCTGTTCCTGTCGGTCTACCTGTTCCCGCCGGTCCTGCTCGCGATTCCGCTGTTCGTCGCGTTCTCGCGGCTGGGGCTGCGCGGCGAGCTGCCGGTGCTCGTGATCGTCTACGTCGCGCAGACGCTTCCGATCAGCGTCTACATGCTGCGCAACTACTTCGAGACCGTGCCGGTCTCACTCGAGGAGGCGGCCGAGGTCGACGGCGCCACGCGGCTGCAGATCATCCGCAAGGTCTCACTGCCGCTGGCCGTCCCGGCGATCGCCGCCACCGGCCTGTTCGTGTTCATGATCGCCTGGAACGAGTTCCTGTTCGCGCTGCTGTTCCTCGTCGAGGAGCGCGACAACTGGACGGTGTCGCTCGGGGTCTCCCAGCTCCAGACGATCGAGACGCCGGCCACGACGCTGATGGCGGGGTCCGTGATCCTCACGGTGCCGATCATCGTGCTGTTCCTGTTCGCCGAGCGACTGATGACCGAAGGCCTCACCCGCGGCGCAGAGAAGGGATGACCGCGGAAGGCGCGAGGAGGGCGTGGACTGCTCGCTGGTGACCCGTGAGCCGGGCATGCGAACCGTTCGAGGCCGGCGCCTCATACTCGTCTCATGGCGACGGGATCACAGGGTGCCGGCAGGTCGTACTCGAAAGCGCGCAGGCGCGGGCTGTGGCGCCGGCTCGGGCGGCGCCTGACGGGCAGGCCGACCGAGCTCCTACGCCTGGAGGAGGTGCAGGACCGGCTGGAGTCGATGTCGCAGTCCTACGTCGGGTTGCGGACGATCGCCATCGATCGGATCGTGGGCTCGGTCGACCGCGGCGTGGACTTCGACCGCGACTTCGGCCCTCTCTCACGCCGGTCGAGCGCGCGGTGGCAACGCCTCGTGGAGGTCTTCCCCGAAGGCGACTTTCCCCCGATCGACGTCTACGAGCTCGGTGGCGGCTACTTCGTCGAGGACGGCCACCATCGTGTGGCGCTGGCGCGCCAGCAGGGGGCGGAGTTCATCGACGCCGTCGTCACACGGGTCTATTCGCCCGTCGCGCTCACCGAGGATGTGGATGCCGGCGATCTGATCCATCTCGAGGAGGAGCGCAACTTCCTCGCGCGGAGCGGCCTGGCTCGGTCTCGGCCGGCCGCCCGCGTCCAGTTCTCGCGACCGCAGGGTTACGCACAGCTGCTGGAGCTGGTGCAGGCGTTCGGATACGCCCGATCGCTCAAGGAGGAGCGGCTGCTCGAACCTGCGACGGTCGCGGCGACGTGGTGGGACGAGCGTTATCTCCCGGCCTGCGATGCGCTCCGGAGCGAGGGCGTGCATGAGGCGTTCCCGTACAGGACCGACGGTGACCTCTTCCTCGTGCTTCACAAGCGGCGGCAGGATCTCTCACCGGGATATGCGGCGGTGTCGCTCGCCGAGGCTGCCGCGGCGGCGCACGAAGCCGGTCACCCCGCCGGTCCGCTCGAGCGGCGACATCGGGCGCGCACCAAGCGGCGGCGCTCACGCCCGCTGGCCGGCTCACCGCCTGGCGACGGGCCGAACGACGCGAGTGCCGGCTGACACGTCCGGTCAAGCGGCGATCTCGGCGCCCCGCCGCCCGGCGAGTCGCTTCTCCGCGTGCGCGCGGCCCTTCTCGGCGTCGCCGAGCACGAAGCCGGCGATGGCGGCCAGTGTGACGATGCGTCCGCCCCCTCCCCAGGTGCCGTCGGGGATCTCGTTGGCGAACACCCAGACGCGCAGCGGGTCGCGCTCGTACGCTCCGCCCTCGGCGTCGAGCACCGCCTCGGTGACGGCCGCGACGATCGCCTGGCGGCGCTCGTCGTTGAACTGTCCCTCGGGTACCGAGGCGATGATCCGGTAGCGCGGCTCCCCGGCAGGCTCGCCCGGGACGCATGGCAGGCATCCGGCCGGCCGGTCCTGGGTGCCGCGGTCGCGCGGCGCGCCGCCAATCAGCTGCAGGCGGATACCGGCATCGCGACGACGAGCGTCGCCGCACTGCTGGCCGGCGTCGAGCGCGACGGCACCGGGCTCCCGAACGGCGCGATCCTGATCGTCGACGAAGCCGCGATGGTCGCCACCCGGCAGCTCGCCCGCCTGCTCGACGCCGTCGAGCGCGCGGAGGGCAAGCTGGTGCTCGTCGGCGACCACCGCCAGCTGCCCGAGTTCACCGCGGGCGGCGTCTTCCGTGCCCTGGTTCGCCGCGGCCTCGCGGTCGAGCTGATGGAGAACCGCCGTCAACGCGAGGAATGGGAGCGCAAGGCGCTCGACCAGCTGCGCGACGGCAATCCCGAGCTGGCCATCGCGCTGTACGTCGCTCACGAGCGGATCCGTGTCGCCGATACGCCGGCCGAGACCCGCGAGCGGCTCGTGCGCGAATGGCATTCGGCACAGAGCGATGGCGTCGCGGTGATGATCGCCCAACGACGCACCGACGTCGCCGACCTCAACCGGCGGGCCCGCGCCGTGCTTCGCGCGTCTGGCT
>JBPCNM010000466.1:0-6893 GCA_051001255.1 Solirubrobacteraceae bacterium | reverse complement strand
CCGGGGAAGAGATCGAGCCCTGAACTCGCGCGGGTCAGTCCGAGCTCCCGCGCAGAATGCCGCCTCTTGCAGACAAGGCGTTCAGGCAGCCGCTGCTCGCGCAGGCGCGAGGTTCGTACCCGCGACGGGTCGGTGGCGATCGAGGCTGGGGCGGCAACCTCCCGGCCCGAGTCCGTGCGCGCTGCCGGCCCGTGAGCCGCCGCACGCCGAAGCCGCGTCCCGGGTCCAGGACGCGGCTCGGCGGCTACCCCAGCGCCTTGCCGACGGCCTCGAGCACGCGATCCGCCTGGAAGGGCTTCACGACGAAGTCCTTGGCGCCCAGCTTGATCGACTCGAGCACCTTGGACTCCTGCCCCAGTGCGGAGCACATGATCACGCGCGCGCCTGGGTCGAGCTCGATGATCTCCTTGAGCGCGGTCAGGCCGTCCTTCTCGGGCATCGTGATGTCCAGCGTGGTGAGGTCGGGCTTGAGTTCCTGGAAGCGATCGATCGCCTCCAGGCCGTTGCCGGCCTCGCCGACGACCTCGTGACCGCCCCTGGTCAGGGCGTCGGTCACCATCTTGCGCATGAACGCTGCGTCGTCCACGACGAGCACTCTGGCCATTAGGCCACCTCCTTCGACTGATTGACGTTCTCAGGCTGTCCCACGATCGATTCGATCCGCACGGCCCAGTCGGACCCGTCGACCACCATCAGGCGGCCGGTGGCGAAGGGCCGTCCGTTCACGTACAGGTCGATCGGCTCGTCGGCCTGGCGGTTGAGCCCGACGACCGCGCCGGCCGGCAGGCCGACGATCCCGGCGGAGGGCATGCGGGCGCGGCCCAGCTCGGCGCAGACGCGCACCGAGATGCCCGCCAGCGACGGGGTGCCGTCCCTAGGGCCGTCCGACGCCGCGCCGCCGGAGGCTCCGCCTGGGTCGGCGGTCGTGTACTCGGCCTCGTCGAGCGCGCGGGTCATGCGAACCACGAACGCGTTGGGCACCAGCTGCACGAACCGGCACGGCTCCCCGCAGACCGAGACCGCCGCGCGCGTGGCGTGCGGGGTGCGGGCGTAGGCGTCGATCGCGGCGTCGGTCGACATGAAGCTGCGCGTCTCCGGGACGCCGATCTCGACCTCGATGCCGAGCACGGCGGTCGTGGCGCCCGCGGCCGAGGCCATCATCTGGTTCATCGCCTCCGCGACGGCCGAGAGCTCGAGCTCGGACAGCTCGGGGGCGCCGGCGGTCTCGTCGGGCTCCATGCCCATCATCGCCGCTGCCAGCTTGCGCGCACCCTCGGCGGTCATGACGAACAGGTTGCCGCCGGTGACGCCGTCGACGTAGGACACCATCGTCGCCACCGCCGGGACGGGGATGCCCTCGAGCGGGTGCTTGCCGGGAGCCACCACCGCGACCTCGCCGGGCGTGATCTGCCCGGGCGCGAACATCTCCAGGACGCCGCAGATCGCCTTGGTGGTCGACTGGCCGAGCTTGACCAGCGCCTCATCGGTCGTCATGCCGTGCCTCCCAGCCGCTCCGTGACCTGCACCGCGCGCCGGGTACCGCTGCGGCCGGGCACCGCCCGGTGCACGGGCACCTCGTCGGCGAAGATGGTGACGCCGTCCTCCGCGCACGCGTTCAGGGGCAGCACGTCGCCCACCTGCAGCGCCAGCACCTGCTCGATGGGGAGGTCGACGGCGGCCACCTCGGCGCGCACCGTCATCTCGACGCGGCCGATGGCGCGGCGCACTGCCGAGGTCTGACGCTCGTCCGCGTCGGCGACGTCGTCGCGCGCGGAGAAGCGGTGCACGACCGGCGCGATCGCCGAGAACGGCAGCAACAGCGCGAGCGTCGCGGAGTCGCGCTCCATGCGCGCCTCCATCGTCAGCGACAGCGTCGGCTCGCTCACCGGCGCGGTCTGCGCGGTTTCGAGGTGCATGTCGAGACCGCCGACGGAGAGCTCGACCTCGGTGATGTCGGACCAGACGATCGAGAGCTGGGCCATCAGGCGCTCGAGGAAGTGGCGCGCCAGCGCCCAGTCGATGTCGGTCAGCCGGCGCTCGCGCGGCGCCGACCCGTCGCCACCGCCCGAGCCGCCGAGCAGCAGCTCGATCGCGCTCATGACCAGGTTCATCTCGGCGCTGAGCAGCATCCGGTTGCCGACCTCGGGCACGTCGATCAGGCAGGAGACCGAACGCGGCGGCACCTGTGCGTGGGCGTTGCCCCAGGTGAGCTGGTTGACGTTGATGACCTCCAGCTCGAGCGGCATGCGCAGCTCGGCCGAGAGGCGCGTGGACGCCGTGCGGCAGAACGTCTCAAGGGCGCGCTTGATGCGCCGCTCCTGATCGGTCGTGAACTTGGTCGGACGCGTGAAGTCGACCGTCCGCAGGCGGCGCTGGCGGACGCGGTCGGCGCTCGACTCCTCGGGCAGGCGGCCTTCCTTCGCCGCGTCGACGAGGGCTGCGATGGCGTCGGGGGAGAGGACCTGGCCGCTCATGCCGCCACCGCCAGAAGGGGATACAGCTCGACCTCGGTGTCGCCGGCCGCGCGGGCCGTCACGCGCCCCGTCTCGACGGTCACGCGGACGGTGCGCCCGCGGCTGCCGCCGGTCTCGGCGGCGACGATCGGGATGCGCAGGCGCGCGAGCGCTTCGCGTACGGCCGCGTCGTTGCGCTGGCCGACCTCGAGCCCGTTGCCCCCGAAGGAGAACATGCTGGCGCCCCCGACCAGCACCGCCTCCACGCGCGTGCGCCGCGCGCCAAGGCCGAGCAGGGCGTCGAGCAGCACCGGCGCGGCGGTGTCGGCGAACCTGCCGGGTGAGTCCGCACGCCCGTCGGCTGCGGGGAGCACTACGTGGGCCAGGCCCGCGACGGCCGCCCTGCGGTCGAGCAGGGCGAGGCCGATGCATGAGCCCAGGCCCAGCGACACGAGCACGTCACCCGCACACGCCGAGAACGCGAGCTCGCCCATCCGGACCATCGTCTCGGCCATCAGTCACCCAGGCCCAACCGGGTCAGCAGCTCCTGCACGCCGCCCTGCGACGGCACGAGCAGGAAGGACATCGAGCAGTCCTCGCCCTCGACGGTGAGGTCGGAGTCCAGCACGAGCGCGATGTCGTCGCCGGACGCGCGGCCGGCGAGCACGGTTGCGACGATCGCGGACAGCATGTCGGTGGCCGACTGCGGCGGCTCGGGCTCCATCTCGAGGCCGGTCATGGCGCCCAGCGCGTTGATGTAGGAGGTGCCGACGATGTTGCCGATCTCGCCGAGCGCCGAGGCGGCCATCTCGTCGTCAGGGTCCACGCCGAGCAGCGAGCAGATGGTGGCGGCGTCGCCCGTGCCCAGCAGCAGCAGCACGGTGGCCTGCATGTCGCCGTGCACACCGATCACCACGCCCGTGACCAGCCGCTCGGCCGGGCCGACGGCGTCGACGGCCTCCGCGAACGGCAGCGCTGCCGCGGTCGGGACGGAGATGTCCACGGCGCGGCCCAGCATCGTGGACAGGGCGGTACTCGCCGTCCCCGAGCCGATGTTGGCCAGCTCTCGCAGCGCGTCGAGCTGAAGGTCGTTGAACTGGGTGCTCACTGGGGTTCCTCTCGTTCAGGGTCAGGCGGCGAGGGCGGGGGCGGGCGGGCGAGCGCCCTCGCCGAGCGCGTCGCAGTCCACGATCAGGGCGATCTGGCCGTCGGCGAGCACGGCGCCGCCCGACAGCGCGGCGCCCTCGGTCACCTCGGAGGGCAGCGGGCGGGTGACCAGCTCGCGCTGGCCCACCAGGCGCGTGACGGAGATCACGAGGCGGGCGTCGGCGGCGCGGACGATCACGCCGTGATCGGCGTCCGGCGTCGGAACCCGGCACAGGCGCGCGCCGCCGTCGACGATCGGCAGCACGCCGTCGCCCATCACGAGCATCCGAGCGCCGGCGACCGACCGCACGGCGTGGTCGGAGAGCCGGACGGTGCGCTCGATGCGGTCGATCGGCACGGCGAACGGGCGCCCCTCGACCTCGACGAGCATGGCGGCCATGATCGCCAGCGTCAGCGGGAGCCGGACCTGGGCGGTCGTGCCGCGGCCCAGCTCGGAGTGCAGCAGCACCTCGCCGCCCAGCTCGCGCACGGTGGTTCGCACCGCGTCCATGCCGACGCCGCGGCCGGAGATGTCGCTCGTGACGTCGGCGGTCGAGAAGCCGGGGTGGAACAGCAGCTCCGCGGCCGCCTTGGCATCGATCGTCTCGACCTGGTCGGCGCTGATCAGGCCGCGCTCGGCGGCCTTGCGCGCCACGCGGGCCGGGTCGATGCCGCGGCCGTCGTCGCGCACGGAGATGATCACGTTGCCGCCCGCGTGGCGGGCGGAGATCTCGAGCGTGCCGGCGGCCGGCTTGCCGGCGGCGATGCGCTCGGCGGCCGGCTCGAGGCCGTGGTCGAGCGAGTTGCGGACGAGGTGCACGAGCGGGTCGCCGAGCGCGTCGACCACGGTGCGGTCGAGCTCGGTCTCCTTGCCCACCAGCTGGAGGTCGACCTGCTTGTCGAGCGTGGTCGAGAGGTCGCGCACCAGGCGCGGGAAACGCAAAAAGACGGCCTCCACCGGGATCATCCGCACCTGCATGACCATCTGCTGCAGCGCGTGCGAGGTGCGGGTCAGGTTCTGCATCGCCTGCGAGAGGCCGGGCACGTCGGCCTGGGCGACGAGGCCCTCGACCTGCGTGCGGTGCAGCACCAGCTCGCCCATGTAGTGCATGAGCTGGTCGAGCCGCTCGGCGTCGACGCGGACCGACGAGGCGCCCTTCGACTTGTGGTTGGTGGAGGCGCCGGACCCGGGAGCGGCGGCGTCGACGGCCTCGGCCTGCTCAGGCCGCTCGACGGCGGCCTGGACGCCCGCGATGTCGGGCACCGAGCCGGCGAGCGCGCTGAGCGACTCCTCGGACTCCTCGCTGGCGAGCCAGATGTGGATCTCGCGCCCGGCGAACGCCTCGACGTTCTCCTGCGTCGGCGCGGATGAGATCAGCTCGCCCTTCTCCGACACCGCGCTGAGGACCATGTAGGCCCGCACGGCGGGCATCTGCACGTCGTCGGCGAGCTGGACGTCGATGCGCACCACGCGGCGGTCCTCGGCGGCGTCGGCCGGCGGGGCCGCGGCGTCGGCGGGATCGCCGGTCCGATCGGCGGACTGGTCGGGCGTGCGGTCGCGGATGAGGCCGCGCAGCTCGGCGATCAGCGGCTCGGGGACGATCTGCTCCCGACCGTCGGACTCGATCGCGTCGACGGCCTCCGACAGCGCGTCCAGGCAGCGCAGCAGCACGGTCACGGCGTCGCGCCCGAGCCCGCCCTTGCGCTGGCGCAGGAGCTCGAAGACGTCCTCCATCTCGTGCGTGAGCGCCGCCATGCCGGCGAAGCCCATCGTCGCGCTCATGCCCTTCAGCGAGTGCGCGATGCGGAAGATCTCGTCGACCGTCTCCGGGTCGTCCGGCTGCTCCTCGATGCGCACGACGGAGAGGTTGAGCTCCTGCAGGTGCTCGCGTCCTTCCGCGAGGAACATGGGGAGGTATTCGGAGATGTCCATGTTCAGGCCTTGCGGTAGATGAAGTAGAACGGGGACGTGAGGCCGAGGCCGCGCGGGTCGGCGACGCGCTCGGACGTGCCGACGACGAGGTAGCCGCCGGGCTTGAGCGCCTCGACCAGCCGCCGGTGCAGCGCGTCGCGGACGTCCTCGGTGAAGTAGATGACCGTGTTGCGGCACATGACGAGGTCGTAGGACTCGCGCGGCACCGGCATGCGGAGCAGGTCGCCCGTGTCGAACGAGACCATGCGGCGCAGCTCGGCGATCGCCTGGCCGTCGGGGAAGAAGCGCGCGATCGACGCCGCCGGCGCCCCGCGGGCGTCGTCGGCGCTGAACGCGCCCTTGCGCGCCCGTGCCACCATGCGGTGGTCGAGATCCGTGCCCTTGATCTCGACGCGCGAGTTGGGGATCGCCTCGCGGCAGACGGCGGCGAGCGTGTAGGCCTCGGCGCCGTAGGAGCAGCCGGCGCTCCAGGCGCGCACGCGGCCGCGAACCGCCAGCTCGGGCAGGACCGTCGTGGCCAGCGTGGTCCACTGCTCGAGATGGCGCCACAGCTGCGACACGTTGATCGTGACGCGGTCCAGGAAGGCGTCGAGCTCGGCGGCGTCGGTCTTCAGGCGCCGGGCGTACTCGGCCAGGTCCTCGGTGCCGCGGCGCGCCGTCCAGGTGCGGATGCGGCGCTCCATCTGGGCGCGCTTGTACTGCAGCAGGTCGACGTCGCAGATCGCGCGGACCGCCTCGCAGAACGGCGTGAAGTCGTCCACCGGGGCAAACTTCGGGGCGCCGCGGCGCTGGGTCTGCTGCAGGCTCATGTCAGAGCTCTGAGGCGATCGCGCCGGCCAGCTGGTCGAGCGGCAAGACGGCGTCGGCCAGGCCGGCCTCCGCCACCGCGCGCGGCATGCCGTAGACGGTGCAGGACGCCTCGGACTCGACGAGCACACGGCCTCCGGCGCGCTTGACCGCCGTGGCGCCCTCGAGCCCGTCCTTGCCCATGCCGGTGAGGACCACGAGCAGGACGCGGCGCGTGAACAGGCGGGCGGCGTCGGCGATCGTGAAGTCCGCGCGCGGCTTCAAGCCACCCTCGGGCGCGTCGTCGGCGAGGCGCAGGCGGCGATCGTCGGAGAGGCGCAGGTGCAAGCCGCCGGGGGCGACCAGGATGGTGCCCGGGTCCAGCACGTCGCCCGTCCGGGCCTCGCGCACGTTGAGCGCGCTCTGGTTGTCCAGGCGGGTGGCCAGCGAGGCGGTGAAGCCCGGCGGCATGTGCTGCACGATGAGTCCGCCGGCGCCGACGGCGGCGGGGAGGCGGGGGACCAGCTCGCCGAGCGCGCGCGGGCCGCCGGTCGAGCAGGCGATCAGGAGCAGCG
>JBPCNM010000465.1:0-2728 GCA_051001255.1 Solirubrobacteraceae bacterium | reverse complement strand
GATGAAGGTGGGCCCGACCCGCAGCACCGGAGGGCGCTGGCCGCCGAGGATGTAGGGAACGCCGGCCGCGCGGCATGCTGCGTCGACCCAGCGCACGGTCGTGTAGGGCGGCCGATCGGCCGTCTGGACGAGCACGTCGACGTCCGCGAGCATCGGCGCGAGCGCCGCGGCGCTCGTCACCGGATGAGGGTGCGTCACGACGTCCAGCTCGGGATCGAAGCCGTGCAGCCAGGCGGCCGCGCACTCGACCTTGCGGCGCCCGACGTCGCGCTCGGCGTAGAGCACCTGGCGGTTGAGGTTGCTGAGCTCGACGCGGTCGTCGTCGATCAGCACGAACCGGCCGATCCCAGCCGAGGCCAGTGCGCCGACCGCCCAGGTGCCGAGCCCGCCGCAGCCGAGCACGACGACCCGAGCGGCGCGGAGCCGCAGCTGCGCGGCTCCCGGGTCGCCGTGCTCCCCGAGGTACGGCAGCTGGCGGTCGAAGCGCTCGCGCAGCCGCGGCGCCAGCGCGACCGGCGGCTCGTCCTCCGTCACGAGCACGCCGGCCTGCGCGAGGGCGTCCAGCCGCGCGGCGACCGTCGCCGGGTCTGCGCCGGTCGCGCGCGCCAGCTCCGCGAGGGAACCGCCCTGCCCTGCGAGCGCGCGGATGAGCGCCCGCTCGCCCGGCTCGGCGCCGCGAACCACGAGGTCCCCCGCCTCTCCCGGCCGCAGGAGATGGAGATCGCCGGTCGAGGCGGGGAACGTCTCGATCGACGGCAGCAGGCGGAACCTGGTGCCGCCGTCGCTCAGTTGCCCCTCACGTAGCTGGACTCGGGCGCGATCTGGTTGGTCGTCTCGATCTTCATCTCCGCTCACCTCCCTTCACCTCGTCGGGTACGCACATGACGTGCGAGGAACACGGCCTTGATGTGGCGCGACTCGTCGGCGTCCGCATCGAGGCCCTCGTCCGTGCTGCCCCGGCACGCGACGAGCTCGAGGTCGGCCGCGGCGAGCGCGGCGCCGATGTCCTCGAGCGGGTGATGACGGTGATGGTGGACGGAGCGCTCGCGCGCCCACCCGTCACCGTCGAGCGCGTGGAAGCGGTCGATCCAGACCTCCGCCGACCCGCCGGGCGTGAGCGATCTGGAACCCCGGCCGTCGAGCACGAGGACCTCGAGCTCCGCCGGGATCACCCACAGCGCCGAGTAGACGTGCCGGCAGGTCGCCAGCGTGTTGACGTCGAAGACCAGGATGCCGTCCGGCGCCAGGTTGCGGCGCATGCCGGCCAGCGCGGCGACCAGCTCTTCCTGATCCTGCAGGTAGTTCACGGCGTCGCCGAGGCACCAGACGAGGTCGAACCCGCCCAGATCGGGGAGCATGCGCATGTCGTGGACGGAGACGGAGGCGCGCCCGTTCGCCTTGGACCGCGCGACCTCGACCATCGCCGGCGACACGTCGCACGCCGTCACCTCGAACCCGCGGTCGAGCATGGCGAGGAAGCTCTCGCCCGTACCGCAGCCCACGTCGAGCAGGCGAAGCCCGCGCAACCCCGCCCGCTCCGCCTCGGCGAGCAGCATCGCGGCCCAGTGCGCGTGGTCGTGGCGCGCGACGAACGTGTCGTAGAAGGAGGCGAACACGTCATAGGCGCGGCGCGCGTGATCGGTCGGCAGGCTCATCCGCCGCCGCCGTCGCCCTTCGACCCCCGCTCGATCTCGCCCGCCCACGTCGCGAGCAGCCCGGCGAGCTCGTCCAGCAGCTCGAGCCCCAGCTCCTCGGCGGATCCGGCCAGGGCGAGGCTCGCGGTGACCGCTCCGGCCGCATCGCGCACCGGGACCGCGATGCCGCGCAGCCCGGGACGAAACTCCTCGTCGTCGATCGCATGGCCGGCCGCGACGATGCGGGCGGCCTCCGCCTCGAGCGCGTCGGCGTCCGCGATCGTGCGCGCCGTCAGCGGCTCCAGCGGCAGCTCGACCAGGTTCGCGCGCCACGGCTCCCGGAACGCGAGCAGCACCTTGCCGGCCGCCGTGGCGTGCGCCGGGATGAGCTCGCGGAGCTGCGGCCGCGCGTCCGGGCCACCGGCCCGGTGAACGAGGCAGAGCGCCGAGCGATAGCTCGGAATGGCGAGATGCGCCGTGAGGCCGGTCTGCTCGTGCAGCCGCGTCACAACGGGACGCGCCGCGATCGCGAGCGGATCGCGGTCCGCGAGCTGGGCCGCGAGCGCGACGATGCGCATCGTCGGCGCGTACAGCCTGCGCCGCCCCTCCGAGCGGGTGAGCCAGCCCTCCGCCACGAGCTTGTTGAGCAGCCTCCGCGCCGTGCGCGGATGCACCTGCAGCGCACCCGCGACCTGCGGCGCCGAGCAGGGCTGGAAGGCCAGGACCTCCATCGCCTGCATCGTCCGGGTGACGAAGAACGCTTCCGCCGAGCTCACGCGATCGACCGCCTCACCGAGGTTGCGGCGACATCGGCGCCGCGGGCGTAGAGGCGCACGTCGACCGAGTGGAGGACGAGGTCGGCGCCGTCCCCGGCGCTGCCGTCGGCCCCGCCCGCGATGCCGAACGCCACACCGGCGCCGCGCGCCGCACGGCGGACACGCCCGACGGCCTCCTGCAGCCGCGGCGAGTCGACGCCCGGCCGCTCGCCGAGTGACAGCGAGAGGTCGGCGCAGCCGACGACCAGCGCATCGACGCCTTCGGCGGCGGCGATCGCCGCGGCCGCCTCGACGCCCGCGACGGATTCGATCTGCACG